>JBIKXM010000038.1:0-7304 GCA_044355755.1 Burkholderiaceae bacterium
GAGATACTGACCGCAACGGCTGAAAATATTTGTCGCATCGCTATGCTCAAAATAACGCTTGCTAAATTACGATGAATTTATTTCAAGACGACTTCTTAGTTTGTAAGCTGGCATCGACTGTGACGACATCGAAAATTCCTTTAGCCTTCATATCTACCACTAAAGAATCTTTTTCTTGTTGTGTCTGACTATAGAAAGTATAGGCAGCATAATACTCGCCACCCTGTGTAATCGATGAGGTATATGAATCACCGTAGCCACGAAAGAAATCAATCATTTGTTGCTGTGTTGTGGGTGGCGTGATACCCGCTTTTAAATTCACATCAACCACGTTTGTTGCGCCTATACTATGGCGCGCAAAAACTAAGATAGTAATGCTATAGGTTGTTACATTCAGTGATTTAAAAAACTTCATCTTCTCATCACCACCACCAAACGGACCAAACCCGACTGACAAAGACTGATCAATTTCTAGCGATTGACTTAAGCTAGTTGAGTCTAAATTCACGCTGTAATTGACCGTACTCGATGCACCTTCTGTGACCACCTTGCCTTCTGTTGCGGTAGACAGGCAAATACCATTGACACTTTCATATCCTTGAAAAGTTTGTGAGGGAGATTGTCCGGCATTCAATGTAGTCAACGCTATAGTTGGCATTGGCGCAGTTGAGGTCGATGTTTTTGTTTCTACGGGTGTGCTAGCTTCCATGTGCAGACTCCTTTAAAAAAGGCTTGTTGTGTTTGAAATGTATCAGGGAATAGCTGCTAACTTGATGATATTGCTGATTTTGCTGATTAGGACAGTGAAACGACTGCATCCACTTCATATATGGCGCTATTTGTCTGATATGTAGCGCATTGAGAACTTGCTGAAAGGTTATATCTTATATTTCATCACACAAAAGTGTAAAAATGAAACACGAAGCATATCACGTAATACGCGCCCAAGTCTAATGCCTCCCAAAGGCATGTCTACAACATTATTTTTTGTTTCGGGACTTACGCAAAATTCTTTTGGCAAGGCATAACGAGGCAGATCATAAGGTCTGCATCGTTATGCCAGGGAAATAGCTCCTCGGGGCAGCTATTAAGGTGTGCCTGTACTTATGTCGTTTGCTTACGATGGGAGATGTATTCCGGAGAAGAATATGTATTTTTAAAAAATTAACCCTGCTTTTGCAAAGAAAGGATTGAACATAACAGCATACTGTCTTTCTTTATTAGGCTACTCGAACTCCCAGCTATGCATGCTCAGATGATTTCTAATAGTGTTACGCAAAATACAGGCCATGTTACGGAGACCAACACTCAAACAAGCGGACAATTTATGCCCATTGGCCTAGCCCTGCAAAAGGTACATAATGTGTCGACACAGCCTGCAACGATAAAAATACAGGAATGCGCCACAAAAGAACGTAAACTGCTGGCAAATGGCTCGATTTTTATGGGAACAGGACAAATATATCTTGAACCCCACTTTACCGAAAAAATTAACGCGACCCTCATCAATCTCCATGCATCACAAAAAATTACCGAAAAATCGGCACAAACCACAGTCACACGTTTCACCGGCATGGCTGTCGTTGCAGAAGTATTACGCTGGGTAAGCTCTGTTGCATTGTTAGCAAACCGCAATGAACAAAAGAATCTAAATTCTCTTGCATATAATAAAAACACTAAACAAGCGCTTTTTAGTGACACGCGACTGGATGGATTCAAACCACTATATCGCGTGACTAAAAATGCTTATACCTACGACTACAACCAAGCAGAAAATCCTGATCAGGTTGGGTACGGCAAGCTTAAAAAAAACCCTCAGTGGACCCCTGAAGTACAAGCGATATTTATTGGGGATCGATTACTACTTGGCACCAATGCGCGTCGAGACAATCCTAACTTAGGAGACATGCTCAAAAATCTTCTACAAAACCCAGCCACCCTGGAAGAACAATTAATAAAAGAGATAGAAAATAAGGACAGGCATTTGCGGTTATGCAATCAGCATATCAACCTCCATAATCTCAATAAAAAACTAAAACACATCAACGAGCAACACACTGAAAACAAACGGCAGTTGAGTTACGAACAGAACTTTATCAAGAGCGCTTTCCCGACACTCAAAAAAGGTAATCAATCGGAAAAAGCATCACTAGAAAAAGGCTTTCAAGCTCTCGAAAATCAAAAAGCCCTACTTCAAGTACAAAAAAAAGAAATCGAAAGTTATTTAATTAACAATCAAATCAACGTACTAGCCCCACCGCCTACAGAACAAGGGGTAGTAAGAATTCAAGAAGAAATACGCCAGATAACACAAGCAAAAAATCATCTGCACCAATTAAGCAATTTTGCCCATAACCGAATCACCGAAATCGAATGGCTTGAGTCAGTGAGTGTGGAGTGCAATGGTCAGATATTAGGTGTAGAAAAAAAAGAGCTGGAAGCACAGCTAACCAAAAAAATGTTATTAGGCATCCAACGCGCCTTATCAAAAGACGGTACGATCACCCTAGCAGGACAACCGAAAATTAATGGTCACCCAATCGAAGGGATGGTGCATGCAGAACAACGTTTAGCGGAGTATATTCAAAATGATCAAAAAAATATTTACAACAATTTTCTCAAAAGCTTAGATCTAGTCACAACGCTCGCACAAGACCAAGCCATTCCCCTACCCTTCGCAGGCACCAAACCAGCTTGCACAGTATGCGATGATATCTTCAACAATCGCAATCTTAAGGCTGAACAAACAGATAAGCATAAACAAAATAATACGTCACCTTACTTCACGCTACTCACTTTTGGTGATAAGGTACAAGACGAAAACCGCAATGCTATCACCAGTGTTGGCAAATGCTTTCCCGATAGTTATGCACCCTATGAATTATTTATAGATACGCAAGCCTATCCGAATAGTGATATAAGCCGCGCGTTTAGTTCACCGCAGAAAAAAACCGGTCTTTCCTTGCTTGCCGCGTCCGGAAAAAGATCCAATTAACAAACTGGTGCTGTACATTATGCTAACTATTAGCTTGCTTCAGCAGACGATCAATCAAAGGTAATTTAACTTCACAGGCAATTTGCTCTAGGATTGCCTGTGTTGTTTGCATACGGCTATGCTCATTATTTGGCAATTTTTTTGTTTTTAGATAATTGTTCTGCCTACTTACAAAATCTGTCTGTGCGAGCAGACTGATGGCATCCAACGCCTGTTGGTAATCACTTGGATAAAAACGTTGTAGCAATACTTGCCCAGGCGCCCATTCATTTGCCAAATACTTTTTAAACTGTTGCTCTTCAGCTTGTTTAATAAACTGCCGCGCCCATTCTAGGTCAATTTCTGCTACCCCAGAAATATCAAAGAAACTCATACTGGCAATATCTAATGGCAGGTCCAACTCCTCTCGCAGCTTAGTTTGATATGCAAGATACACTTCCACTTCATCAGCGTCAGGTAATGCTGCTGCTTTTTCATACGCGATTTTCTCCAGCATATCTAAGCGAAACATCTGCTTGGCCACAACCATCAGTTTTTTCAGGTCATGATCATACTTACCACGACAAATATCCAGCGCGAGTCCTTCTTTCTTCATCGTATTCAGTGCCAACAAAACACGATCATCACAGCTGCCTAACGCATCCATCGCCACCTGGAAAACATGCGCACGTAACTCATTATCCGCCGCTAATCCATCCAGCCAAGAAAGCATACTCGCTCTAAAAACACCGTCTTGAAAACAAGGGGTATAACTCAGCCGATCAAGAAACTGTGCAAAATCTTGGCTATGCGCCTCACTCTCAATTGCCTCCCAGACACGCCTAATCCGCCCCGGATTCTCGTCCGCATACCAATTGCACACACTATCGACAAATGTTGGACATAACAAGGTATTGTCTAGGTCTAGATCAGTCGGTTGCGTGACAGAATAATAAATTTCTATACCGTAACTCTCTGCTGTACGTGTCACATCCAATAAACGCTGTTGCGCCGCCACCGATAGGGGATTGTTTTCAAGGAAAATATGTCCGGTTGCATTCGGAATGAAAAAGCTATCGGGGATCTCACTCAATTGATTATTGACGACACTGAGATATTGCAAATTGCGAGGAAGCGAATTCGGTAAACAGGTCAAGGCATTGTGCGATAAAAAGATTTCTTCCAAAGCATCGGGTAACACTGTGGGTAATTGCGCAATATTGTTATAGGCAGCATCCAGGTAGATTAAAGTCTCGGGCAAATCATCCAATGAGATCAATTTATTCTGCGCAATATTTAGATGGGTAAGTCTTTTCGGTAAAGCAGGCAATGTACTAATTTCGTTGGTATCGGCAAACAAACTCACCAGATGCTCTGGTAAATCGGGTAATCGCGTTAACTTATTATTACTACATACCAAATTTTTAAGCGTTTTAGGTAGCGCGGGCAATTCTAATAAAGCATTCGCCGTAATATTTAATGTAATTAGGCCGCATGGCAAAACCTTGAGGTTGTTTCCGAGACGATTCATAGAAACAGATAACACCGAAACATTATCGGGTAACTGCGGTAATGTTTCTAAATTTAATTCATCCAGCGCTAACGCATGCCTATCGTCGTTATTAACTATATTTTGCATATTTACCCAGCGCTTGATAATACTGACCGCTTCGCTACGCAGCTCATGCACCTGACCGAGATTAGCCCAATTATTCAACTCAACGAAATAGCTCTGGAGAGTTCTTTCCTTTCCAGCAACACTGATCATCGCGCTCCCCAAAAGTAAATTGGGCATGCTACTAATACTGTGCATAGATCCTAAATTAGTTTGTCGAGCGATTGACACATTGCGCAGCCCAACCAAAGATGCACTCAATTGACAGATATTTGATACAGAGAATCTATGCGTATTTGTTATGGTGAGGTTGTTAAAAAAAATTGAGTCAGCACTGAGATAAAGAGGGGAACGAATCATCTTACTGGAATAAAGCGCTCTAGTTATTTAGGCGGGCATTACCAATCAGCATAAATATTTAAACTTATGTTTGCTATGCAAAAAGCATCTTTTCTATAGAAATTTTCACACCGCCCTCGAATTCAGGTCCTTACCCGATGTTAAAAAATACTAATACGTCTCAGAATTAAGAAATCATTGGTGTTCAATCAACAAAAACACATGAAACAGACACTCAACTTAGAAAAATTATTAGGCATCAGATTATTGACTCGCTGCGGCCATCGGCAACAGTTTGAGACATCTTCCTTGTGTGGTTGGGTTTGGTACAGAGACAGTGAATTTTGCCTAGCATTACATTTAGATAGGGTAAGACCAACGGTCGAATGGTTACAACGGGCTGGACTACTTTTAGCTGCCGCCGCACCGACACAGATCCATGGATTATGTGTCGAACAAGCAGAGGTGTGGCTAACACGCTATTACACACATAATGATGCGTCAGACGTAATCGCTAAAAATTTTGAGTTGCAATTATCTGTTGCTTACTTACTGATCGATTTAAGGTAACAATGAAAAAACCGATACGATACCTGAATACGATCACATTATTGCGTAGCCTCATTATTGGCGTCTTCTTACTATCTTTGCAGCAAGTAACGGCTGCCCCGATACCATGGCGTGATCAGCCATTTACTTTAGTGACCAAGGGAATGCGCCTGGACAACGTATTACGTGAACTAGGTGCGTATAACACTATTCCGGTAGTTGTTAGTCCACGTATCACCGAGATATACGTCGGCTCGTTACGTAACGTGTCTACAGCTTATGCCTTGGAACATCTTACCCGCTTATACAAATTATCATGGTATTACAACGGACAAACGCTATATGTATACCGCGCTGATGAAACTGGCTATCAACTGATTACGCCATCGATTGTCAAAGCACAGAACTTACTAACGCAGTTAGGCCAAATACAAGAACAATATTGTCGTGCACGTGTGCTAGATAATGTCAATGCAATTGAGGTATGGGGCGTACCCGCCTGCTTAGAAAGATTATTACAAGTAGCTAAACAGGTAGATGAACAAGCTCGTCATTTAGAACACAACCAAGAAAGTATCGAAGTATTTCCGCTACGCTATGCCTCAGCGTCTGATACCACTTACCGTTACCGCCAACAAGATGTGCTCTTACCGGGTGTGGTCTCTGTGCTACGGGAAATGGTGCAAGGCGTCGGCAGCATCTCACCTCAAGACACACAAGCACCTGTAGTGGTAGATCGTG
Organism: Burkholderiaceae bacterium; assembly: GCA_044355755.1. Taxonomy (GTDB): domain Bacteria; phylum Pseudomonadota; class Gammaproteobacteria; order Burkholderiales; family Burkholderiaceae; genus JADYYQ01. The sequence continues at coordinate 6,219 of JBIKXM010000038.1, forward strand.
CGCTCCCTCTCTTTGCGACTGACAGCAGGCAAAATGCGGTCATTGTGCGTGATCGGAAACGTAATATGTCGATGTATCACGATTTAATAAAACAATTAGATATTAAACAACCACTTATTGAAGTCTCAGTCACTATTATCGATGTTGTAGAAGGCGATCTGGATGCATTAGGCATCGACTGGTCGGCATCAGCCAAAATTGGTGGTGGAACAATCAGCTTTAACCAAGCGACCGGTGGCCTTGATGGGAATAATTTTTCTACCATCATTGCGAATACGGGCAATTTCATGCTCAAGCTCAACGCACTGGCACAGCACTCTAAAGCGAAAATTCTGTCACGCCCCTCGGTTGTGACACTCAATAATATACAGGCCGTACTTGATCGCAATACCACCTTCTATACCAAATTAACGGCTGAAAAAGTAGCTAAACTGGAATCGATTACTGCTGGCTCACTGATGCGTGTCACACCACGCTTGGTCGATGAAGGCGAACAGCAACGTGTCATGCTCACTCTGAATATAGAGGATGGTCAACAAGGCACCTCAAACAATAATGCCGAATCACTGCCACAAATTAATAACTCTGAAATTGCCACCCAAGCTTCTTTATTAGCTGGGCAAAGTCTACTACTCGGTGGATTTACACGTGATGAACAGACAACCGGTGAACGTAGTATTCCGCTATTAAGAGATATCCCGGTTTTAGGCAGCTTGTTTCGCTCGAGTAATAAAAGCAATCGCAATATCGTGCGACTTTTCTTAATTAAAGCCGAGCCTATTTCATAAAGCTAAAGGTCTATGACGTTTCCATTCAAAATTCGATGTTTAAATGGCCCTTTAAGTGGACGCGAGGTCATGCTACCACTTGGGCATTTGAAACTCAGTGGATCAGATCCGGATCTACTCTTGATGTTACCTGCTGATATTGAGGCAACGCTCGAGGTGACAGAGAGTGCTGTGAGATTATCAGGCGATTTGTCAATATGGATAGAAGGGATACCGGCCGAGATTCAAGAGCAAACTTTGCCATGCGGCAAAGTATTAGACTTAGATGGTCAATTATTAGTACTGGAAAAAGCTGATG
>JBIKXM010000039.1:0-7289 GCA_044355755.1 Burkholderiaceae bacterium
AATTTAGCTATAGTGTTTTTGAAAAACTTTCTGATTTATTCGGTTTTTTTTAAATTAGTTGCCGATGTAGCATCCGTGACAAGATAGATAGTGGCGCGTGTTCAGGGAAGCGCATGTGTTCTGGTGCTAGGAAATAGGTTTGTTCTAACATAAACTGGCCAGACATAACAGCATGCGGTACTTGGTCTGAGAAACATATCCAAACACTTCCCGCCGGGAAGAGGACAGTCGCCTGCAGGCCTTGGGTTTGATATTGCATATCATGCTTCATGGCGTCATGCAGTTGCAGCATCAGCTGATCGTATGCAGACCGTCGTCGTTTGGTAATGCCAAGACGGTGCATAAGCCAAGCAGCACCAGGTGGTAGTTTCCTAGCCCGAGGTAAGAATTGTCGTGCAATTGTTTCAAAATCTGAGCCTATGCTCCATACACGAGGCTCTTGAGTAGGTGAGATGTTGCTGAATACACGCAGAATACGTTCACCATGGTTCGGTCTCGAAGGAAATGCATCAATATGTAAGCGTGTATCATCTTTCCGCCATGATGTGGCACGTGTTTCTACACGATGTAGACGTAAGCTAGTTGGTGCGACTCGTAATTTCTCTCGGTAGTGCGGAAATAAATTTGTTATCAGGGTTTTGGCTTGCTGTTGATAACGTTTAATTAATTTGTGGGCACAAGCAGTTTGCTTAGGTGTCGCTTGCAGTCCTTGTAGTTGGTCGGTATTCGGGTCGAGACTAACGTTTTTTTGTTTTGGGTCCGTTAATTGAGGGTCGAGTAATTCATATTCCTCTGGGGATAATGCGAAAGCTAGTTTGGGGAAAAACAAAACATTACCCGTTTCGAGGGCGTGAAGCCTCTGTTGTGCGTCGAGTTCCCAGCTCTGGGTATACCAATCAGTACTGTGCAGTTGGATTAACTCAGTTAGATGGTGTGTACGTTTCATATTAAATCGGGACTTATCCTAAACCTAAAGTGTGATCGGATAAATCAGCTGAGAAAAGGGAGCTATTATATCGGCTTTACTTTTTCCTGAAATGAGTATGAATCGAATTCTCTTTTGCAAACGGTATTGCTCCTTGCTCGCACTATGTCTTGTGATGGGTTGTACGGATTGGTTACCAAGTGAAATTAAATTGACTCAAAATCAATTGCAATCTTGGGTACAACGCCGTTTTCCGCTAGAAAAAAAACAGTCCTTGGTGATTGCCGAAGTATTTGCGCGTTTAGATAACCCTGTGCTTTCGCTTGATGCCGAGCATCAGCGCGTCAGATTAGCAGCGCGTGTCCAGATAGTTGTTGATAACGGCATTAATCGTTCTGGTTCGATTGCGATGAGTGGGGGATTGGCTTTTGATCCAAATCGGCATGCATTGGTGCTACGTAACCCTAAACTAGAAGAGTTACACGTAGACGGTATGCCACCGGGTATTTTGCCGATGTTAGGCGGAGTGTGGTTGCATGATTTAGGCGATATTTCTATTTATACTTTGCCTGCCGAGCAAATAAAAAAATATGGTAAGGCCTTTGATAATGCCACGATTACAATTTTTCCCGAATCCGTGTTAATTAGTCGTTAACTGCGTGAGCACTTAATCTAGTTAGATAGCGTTTATGCGCTGTTAAGCATGCATCATCTCAGCATCGATATCAACAGGCTAGGATTTACGCACAACTGCCCTAGCTCAGTTGTGCCTCCTTGCCGAGCTATGTGCACGGTCTTTGTCTGCAGGCCTTAGACTTTTTTAAATGAGTTACTGATATGCCAATGTAAATGTTGCGGTTGCATTCGCACTGCCAGGTCTAATGGTTGCGCCGGTCGCAACATAGCGAGCCAAAAAGGAAAGATCAAATGAGCCTGCGTTGCTAGCTGTAAAAGGGGTCGCCTGACCCAACAATAAATCTTGACCATTGGCTTGGGTGAGCTTAATTGCAATCCCTTGAGCAATCGCATTACTGTTAAGTGAGAGTCTGTTACTTCGATTACTCGGGTTAGTATTATCCGAAGCGGTAACCTGTACACGCGTGCCTTGTGGACAATTGAGTGAAATGGCAAAGGGTCTGTCAGGCGCTCGGTTTTGAGTCACTTGCTCAGTGGATACTGCGCCCATTGAGATGGTAATGTTGGATTGGCTGGTTACGGTACAACTATTGTCGACTTGGAAAGTACCTGGTGATACCCCATAGAGTCTGGTTTCGCTAAAAGGTCTTGGTGGTGTACCTGCCATGCCTGCAAGCGCAACCTTAAAAAGAAGATTCTGTCTATATGCGGGTACAGCACCACCATATACTCCTGACCGTGGTAGTGAGTTTGGGTATTGATACGAGGATATGAGAGGCACTTCAACGTTTGCAGAAAAAAAGGCTCTGAAATTGGGACTTTGAAAGGCATCGTTTTGATTACCCCCAACCGAGTAGCCAAGGAGCATCGCTTCTCGCATAAAATTTCGCTGGATATCCGTGCTAACACCGGTTATTTTGGCCTTGCACGTCCCTTGATCGGGGGGAGTAGTTCCATAGGGACTTGAGAGGCAATCGCCATTAATATAGGCGGTATTTCCTTCTGCACTCAAAATTCGTACACTGATACTGACTGCATCAGGGCAAAAAAAAGAAATTTGTCCTCTATCTATCGCGAGCTGTTGCGCACTACTAGTTTTATTGGGTATTTTGATATCTGCTGGGGTAAAAGTAATCAGTTGATTGTCGTGCCACTGGCAATTTTGTGCTAGCGCAGCTGAAGGTGCAACGATAAGTATTAAAATAGCGCAGAGATAAGACAAACTAAATTTTAATTTTTCCATTTTCTTTTTGTCCCTTTAAAAAGTTTTAATATGCTAGTCTAGCTGTCAATAAGCAAAAAAAAGCTTAGTTTTCTTTGTTTAAAGAAATTATCGATCTATATAAATTTTCAAGTTTTTTAAATGAATCCAGTTATTGCCTTGGTAGGGCGACCCAATGTTGGTAAATCCACTTTATTTAATCGTTTGACACGTTCACGGGATGCCCTTGTGGCTGATTTTCCCGGTCTGACACGTGATCGCCACTATGGCACAGGGCGTATAGGTCAGCGCCCCTTTATTGTGATTGACACAGGAGGGTTTGAGCCAATTACCAAAGAAGGAATTTTGGTAGAAATGGCCAAGCAAACACGTCAGGCAGTGGCTGAAGCAGATGTGGTGTTGTTTTTGGTAGATGGGCGGCTTGGTTTGGCGCCACAAGATCGAGCGATTGCTGATGAGTTACGTAAAACCGGGCGGCCGATTCTATTAGTTGTCAATAAAGCGGAGGGCATGAAATATAGTGCTGTGACCGCTGATTTTTTTGAGTTGGCCTTAGGTGAACCATGTGTTATTTCGGCGGCACACGGTGATGGTGTCCAAGACTTGGTCGATGAAGCCTTAAATAAAATTTCAGTCAAAGATAGTGAGCTGGAAAGCTCATCAATTCGTAGCACAAAGGTTGCGATTGTTGGCCGGCCAAATGTGGGTAAATCGACTTTGGTCAATAGCCTATTAGGCGAAGACCGTGTCATTGCTTTTGACATGCCGGGCACAACCAGAGATGCGATTTATATCGAGTTTGAGCGTGATAATCAGCATTATGCGTTGATTGATACAGCCGGGTTGCGTAAACGCGGTAAAGTGTTCGAGGCAATCGAAAAATTTTCTGTTGTAAAAACTCTACAAGCGATTGCCGATGCGCATGTCGTATTATTGATTTTAGATGCGCAACAAGATATTTCCGAACAAGATGCACATATTGCTGGTTTTATTGTCGAATCGGGGCGTGCGTTGGTGATTGGGGTGAATAAATGGGATGGCCTAGATGAATATCAGCGTGAACGGATTAAATTGGATATTGATCGTAAATTAAAATTCTTAAGTTTTGCTAAGTTGCACTACATCAGTGCTTTAAAGCAAAAGGGTTTGAGCACGTTAATGCGTTCGGTGGATGAAGCCTACGCGGCAGCTATGATCAAGTTATCCACGCCTAAACTAACACGTGTATTAGCTGATGCTGTAGCCTTCCAGCAGCCCAGACGATCAGGAGTTTCTCGGCCTAAATTGCGTTATGCGCATCAGGGGGGATCGAATCCACCTATTGTTGTAATTCATGGGAATGGGCTGGGAAATGTAACAAATGCTTATAAACGTTATCTTGAAGGCCGTTTTAGGGCAGCATTCAACCTTCAGGGAACACCGTTAAGAATTGAGTTTCGTTGTAGTAAAAACCCTTATATAGAAGCTAATCGATGAAAAAGCTGTCACAATAACTTCTATTGCAGCAGATAAACAACTGATTCAATTTTTATAGCTGGGTTTCCGAAGGGAAGGAGAGTCAGTCTGCTAGCAAGTTGGCTACTTTCCAATAGCCAAATATAAACCCAATAAACATTAGAACGAGGTACTTCTATGAGCAATAAAGGGCAATTATTACAAGACCCATTTTTAAATACACTACGTAAAGAGCATATTCCGGTCTCTATCTATTTAGTGAATGGCATTAAATTACAAGGTACAGTTGAATCATTTGATCAATACGTCGTTTTATTGCGGAATGCGACCGTAGTACAAATGGTTTACAAACACGCTATTTCAACGGTCGTGCCAGGTCGCGCTGTGACTATTGGTTCTGGGGAAGCTGAAGCTACTTAGTATGTGTTTGTGCTAAATAAGTCTGTGCGAGCCATATTAGTTGGCATTGATTTTGGACAAGTAGCTTTTCAAGCCAGCTTCAGCGAGCTTAGCTTATTGGCGGCTAGTGCGGGCTCTATGCCTGTTGCTGAAGTTATTGCTAAACGCCAACGTCCTGATCCAGCGCTTTTTATAGGCCGGGGTAAAGCAGATGAATTAAAAATGGCCGTGCTCGACAATGCGGCCGACTTAGTCATTTTTAATCATAATTTATCGCCTGTACAGCAGCGCAATCTTGAGCGTCTACTAAATGCGCATGTGCTTGATCGCACAGGCTTAATCTTGGATATTTTTGCACAGCGTGCACAAAGCCATGTTGGCAAAACTCAAGTTGAGTTAGCGCGTGTTCAATATCAAGCTTCTCGATTAGTGCGTGCTTGGTCACACTTAGAACGCCAGAAGGGGGGGATTGGCCTTCGTGGTGGACCAGGCGAGTCACAAATGGAGCTTGATAGACGGATGCTTGACACACGTGCAAAACGCTTACATTTAGATTTAGAAAAACTATGTAAACAGCAAGCGACACAGCGTCGTGCGCGTGAGCGACGAGGTGCTTTTAAAATCTCTCTAGTTGGTTATACAAATTCGGGTAAATCAACTTTGTTTAATGCCTTGACTAAGGCAAAAACATACGCGGCAGACCAACTATTTGCCACCCTAGATACCACCTCTAGGCGGCTCTTTTTAGAAGAAAACTGTAGCGTTATTCTATCTGACACAGTGGGTTTTATTCGCGAGTTACCGCATCAGTTAGTGGCTGCATTTCGTGCAACATTGGATGAAACTGTGCATGCGGATTTATTGCTGCATGTTGTTGATGTGGCGAGTGAGCAGCGTGAACAGCAAATAGCCCAGGTAAACCAAGTGTTGGCCGAGGTCGCTGCATTGCAGATACCGCAATTGCTGGTGATGAATAAAATTGACTTATTATCGCCATCAATGCGTAATCCACGGATTGAATATAATGATATGGGTTTCCCCGCGCGTGTTTTTATCAGTGCATGCGATGGTACGGGTCTGGACTTGCTACGTCAGGTCCTGGCTGAATTAGCGAAGAAAAAATAAGTTCTAACACAAAGCGAAGTTGGCTGAGATAAAATACGGCCAACATTTATTAGAGAATAAGCCCGTGACTTTCAAACACATTGCCATGAAACAATATCAACAATTGCGCGCACGTCTTAGCGCGCTATTTTCTCTAAACGATTCGCGTTGGGGACGTGGGGCACAAGAAAATAATTCCAATAATGATCCCCAACAGCCATACTCTCAGCAGCGCCCCCAGGATGGCCCGCCTGATCTGGATGAACTTTGGCAAGAATTTAATAACAAGCTGAATCGATTACTAGGTAAAAAGTTGAAGGGTGGTAATGGCTATAAGCCGCCATCAGGGAAAAAGAGCGCTAGTATCGGGCTTGGTTTTATCTCTGTGATTTTGTTGGGTATTTGGATGGCCACTGGCATATATATCATCCAAGAGGGACAAGTCGGCGTCGTGCTTCAATTTGGTAAGTTGAAATATACAACACGCCCGGGGATTAATTGGAGATTGCCTTGGCCAATTCAAGATCATGAAGTGGTTAATTTATCAGCTTTGCGTTCCGTCGAAATTGGTCGTCTTACATTAATTAAGTCAGCCAATTTAAAAGATTCATCGATGCTGACAGAAGATGAAAACATCATTGACGTGAAATTTGCGGTGCAATACCGCTTGAAAAATGCAGCCGATTATCTGTTTAACAATCGTGACGTTGACTCAACCGTGATTCAAGCGGCTGAGGCAGCCGTACGTGAAATCGTAGGGCGCAACAAAATGGATTTTGTGCTGTATGAAGGGCGTGAAAAAATTGCAATCGACCTCGGACAGTTAATTCAAAAACTATTAGATAGTTATCATACAGGGGTACTCGTTACGAGCGTGACGATACAAAATGTGCAGCCCCCAGAGCAAGTACAAGCTGCATTTGATGATGCAGTTAAAGCCGGGCAGGATCGTGAGCGCCTTAAAAACGAAGGGCAGGCATACGCAAATGATATTTTGCCGAAAGCGGTAGGTACGGCTGCGCGCTTACTAGAAGAGGCCAAAGGTTATAAGGCACGTCTAGAGTTGCAGGCAGAGGGGGATGCCGCACGCTTTAGACAACTACAGGCAGAATATAGTAAAGCTCCGGCTGTGACACGCGAGCGCCTCTATTTAGAAACAATGCAACAAATACTCTCAAGCACAACAAAAGTTTTGGTCGAATCCAAGCAAGGTAACCAATTATTATATTTGCCGTTAGATAAACTCATTAATTACAGTGATACACAAACTAATTCGGCGAGCCCTAATCCAGGGGTTGTCATGCCGCAAATCAATAACCCGTCCCAATCATCGGTAGAAGTACCAGGCCAAATTGATCTACGTACAACACGTGAAGGTTTACGTAATCGTGAACTGCATTAAGGAAAGTCTTATATGAACCGATTATCGATAGTTATATTTAGCCTGTTGGTGTCCTTTTTTGTTTTATCTTCAGTATTTTTTATTGTTGACCAACGCCAATATGCGATTGTGTTTGCGTTTGGAGAAATCAAAGAGGTAGTGAAAAA
>JBIKXM010000040.1:0-7240 GCA_044355755.1 Burkholderiaceae bacterium
ACGTTCATTGCCGTGCCATGCTAAATCTGGTGAAAACCAGATCGTCAAGTCGCCTCGCATTTGTAAAGCACGGTTGTAGGCTGGCCAGTTGGTTGTTTTGTAACGTGTTTTAGGTGGTTTCATCTGCCTAGCTTACAGCACCTGTCAAAATTTAGTTATGCAACAAAGCCGTGACGGATGAAGCAGTTACGTATTCGCAAAGTGGGAATGTAGATACAAACGGCACGGCTACGATTAACTGTACGCGCAGTAGCGGAGACGCAAATTCGTTAAGTTATCGAATTAAGGCGGATAATGGTTTAAATGCAAGTGGCAATCAGCTCAGAGTGCGGTTGGGTGCTACTGCAAATTATATTAATTATTCTTTAGCCAGAGGGACTTCTGTTGGTGGTGCGGCGAGCTGTAACAATTCAACTACTTGGGATGCTCCCGCAACGGGAACGACGAATGTTATCACCGGCACATTGAATTTTGGTGCTAATTTGTCTGCTTCAGCGGTTTGGGGCTATTGTCTGCGGGTGCGCCCCGTGAGTCCGACACCTGCATCGGGTATTTATACCGATACCGTGCAGATTTTTGGGCAATATCCGAATAGTAATTCTGGTACCTTAACCGCTTCGGCCCCATTAAATTATTCGGTGTCTGTCGGTAGTCAATGTCAATTCGGGACGACGCCGAGCTCACTGACCTTTGATTACACCTCTTTTTCAACAGCAGCACAAACGGCTAGCGGAAATTTTAATGTGCTGTGCAGTAATACCTTGCCTTGGACTGTGAGTATTACACCTGAGAACGATACTTTACTGGGCTTAAATTACAGCTTAAGTTTAAATCCTGCTGCGGGCACCGGGACGGGGCTTAATCAACTGATTACATTGACTGGGACGATACCGGCGGGTCAGGTGGGTAGTTGTAATACTGCGGTTTGTACAGCAAGCAAAATCCATACAGTGACGATTAGTTATTGATTTTAAGTGATTGTTTTGTGTGATTTGTGCTTTCAGCGAAAGCTGGATTGTGTGTGAGCTGGGTTACCCAAATTGGCTGGTTTGTACCTTTGCTATCTTCGCTTGTGGTCATTCAGGTAGGTAGGGAATGCTTTTGTGTACGAGTTGTTTTGGGTGTGCTAGGTCTTTAGGTTGATGTAGTTTTCTTTTAAGGGTTATCGATAGTAGTTTCCCCCAGGGTTTGTTCTAGTGATCTAAATGCTTTTATTGATAAAAATATAAAAAAACTTCGGGGTGATAAGAATGACAAACTACTTCGTGCCGTTTTCCCAAGATTTAATCATGGCCTCGCAAAAATCTACATTAAGTAAGCCTGGTCCAGCTTTACACAGTATTCAAGGTGGTAAGCAGAGTAATAGTAGTCGAGCTATCCGACAGAGTTTAGCGGCAGTGAGACCTATGTTTTTATCAGGTCAAATTACAAGCCAGCCAGTGGATCTTGCCGGTGTTAGTTTGACTGAGCAAAGTGCCTGCGAGAATTTTGCAATTGCTTGGCTGGGCTTAATGTTTGAGGATCAGCTTGCGCCCTATATATCGGCGAATGTACGGATTGATACGCTAAAAGAAAGCTATCAGAAACTGATGCAACTAGCTAAAAAACACGATATCTCTGATATGCATGATGCTCAAGCGGAAAGTCTGTTATTACAAAGCCAAGGTTTAAGAGAGCTTGGTGTAGTGGAACAGCCCTCTTCTGGCAAGGGCTTTTTAGATGAGGTAAAGACTGAATTAAGTGATGAAATGCGTCAGCCGCATAGTGCTGCGCTGTTGCATTCGTTTCATTACATTAAAGCGGATGGTACAAAAGGTGGGCACACCATAGGTTACTTTCGCAAAATACGTCAAGTCGATGGCGAGCATAGACCCGTTGATGAGTATGTCGTCGTGTTTGATCCTAGTTTAGGTGAGGCATGCATTCGAGCAGATGAGTTACCCAAGGCGTTCTCAAATTTGTTTGCAAGGTATGGTGCGGAGCTTACTCAATCTGTTTTGCGGCGTATTGATGTCGATTCGTCAAAACAATCTGATCGGCTGTGGCATTAATTTTTTGCCAAGCTGGATGAAGCTTGTATGAATTATTGTTGCAATGCCCAAGGAGGAGTTTGAAGCTAATTTGGTTCTAAATACGCCAGTTAAATATATATATTTGTCAGTGACGAAAATATTTTCTAGTAAAAGATAGGGAAGGGGCTTGCTATTACTGACCTGGCTTGGGTTATAATCCGGCCTCGCTTTTCACGTGCTTAGGCTTATCTGCTTCAAAAGAGTGTAAGGGTATAAGGTGGATTGCAATAATTCAATTTAGCATTATGCATAATTATTGTGGTTCCGCATGAGACTAGTTAAGCCTACACTAGAGACGTGACAAAAATACCTGCGAGGATGGCGAAATTGGTAGACGCACCAGGTTTAGGTCCTGACGCCAGAAATGGTGTGGGGGTTCGAGTCCCCCTCCTCGCACCATACAATTTATTCTATTTGGAACATAAAAATGTCGACTGTAGTTGAGAGCCTAGGCAAACTTGAGCGCAAAATGACGCTGACTTTTGCACGCTCTGAATTGGCCCAAGAGAAATTATCGCGATTGACGAAATTAACTAAAACCGCACGTATTCCAGGTTTTCGTCAAGGTAAAGTCCCATTGAAAGTAATTGAGCGCCAATACGGACCTACGGTTGAAGCTGAGGTGCAGTTTGATCGAGCTGTACGTTTGTTTTTTGAGAACGCGCGCGCACAATCTTTGCGTGTGGTTGGGCAGCCTCGCATAGAACCAAAACTTGATCAGGATGTTTCAGAGCAAGTGGTTTTTGATGCAGTATTTGAGGTTTATCCAGAAATAAAAATAGGTGATCTGTCTCAATTAACCTTGTCAAGTGCGAAAACGATAGTTGGTGATGCTGAGGTTGATAAGACTATTGAGGTTTTGCGAAAACAGCGCATGCATTTTCATTCACGCGGCGAGCAAGGTGAGCATGGTGATGGTGGGAGCGATACCTCGGCGCAGGATGGCGACAGAGTTACAGTTGATTTTGTTGGGAAAATCGATGATGTGGCGTTTCCGGGTGGTCAAGCAGACAATTTTGCGTTTGAGTTGGGCGCTGGCCAAATGTTGCCAGAGTTTGAGCAAGCGGCTCGTGGGCTTAAGGTTGGTGATACTAAAGAATTTGTTTTGCATTTTCCCGATGATTATCATGCGAAAGAAGTCGCCGGCAAAGAGGCAAATTTTTCTCTGACGGTGCGCAAGGTCGAATGGGCACATAAGCCAGAAATTGATGATGTATTTGTGCGTAGTCTCGGTATAGTTGATGGTAGCGTTGATAAAATGCGTGCGGACATTCGTGAGAATTTGGAGCGCGAAGTCAAGCGCCGTGTGCGTGCCATGTTGAAAAATCAGGTAATGGAGGGTTTGTTATCGGTAACGCCAGTCGATGTGCCTAAAAGTTTGCTCGACCAAGAGTGTGCTAATTTAGTAGAACTCGCTCGTCAAGATATGGAGCAGCGTGGCATGAAGCAGGCACGCAGCATCCCCATTCCCCCTGAAACATTTGCGCAACAGGCTGAAAGACGTGTTAAATTAGGCTTGATTTTGGCTGAGCTGGTCAAGGAACAGCAGCTGCAAGCCAAGCCAGAGCAAGTTGAAGCAGAAGTGAGTGAGTTAGCAAAAAATTATCAGGATGCGGAAGAAGTAAAGCGCTGGTATTATGCAGATCGTACTCGTTTGGCAGATGTTGAGGCAATAGTGGTTGAGAATAACGTGGTAGAGTTTGTTTGTACTCAAGCGACGGTGCAGGATAAAACATTATCGTTTGATGAATTAACAGCTGCATCAATGTAGTTTTCGTCTTTTTTGATATTTGTTGTGTTTTTGCAATAGTCAGCCTTTGGGAGCCATTGATGCCATTTTTTGAAAACAGTGTCTCTGCTTCAGATACTCAAGCTTTAGGTCTTGTGCCAATGGTTGTTGAGCAATCGGGCAGAGGTGAGCGTGCTTTTGATATCTATTCTCGTTTATTAAAAGAACGGGTCGTTTTTCTCGTTGGCGAAGTAAATGATCAAAGCGCTAACTTGATTGTGGCGCAGTTATTGTTCTTAGAGAGTGAAAATCCCGATAAAGATATTTCTCTCTATATTAATTCTCCTGGTGGTTCAGTGTCTGCTGGTTTGGCAATTTTTGATACGATGCGCTTTATTAAGCCAGATGTATCTACTTTGTGTTTGGGTATGGCGGCTAGCATGGGTGCATTTTTGCTCTCCTCGGGTGCGAAAGGTAAGCGTTTTGCTTTGCCCAATGCGCGTATCATGATTCATCAACCGCTTGGTGGGGCGCGTGGCCAGGCTTCCGATATTGAGATTCAAGCACGTGAAATTCTGTATTTGCGCGAACAACTTAATCGGGTGCTATCTGAAAATACCGGGCAATCTGTAGACAAAATTGCACGCGACACTGATCGAGATAATTTTATGTCGGCAGAGCAAGCCAAGGACTATGGTCTAATTGATCGTGTTATTGTCGAGCGTGGGGTTGTATCGCCATGACAGAGAAAAAAGGGGGTGGAAATAGTTCTTCAGAGAAGCTGCTGTATTGCTCTTTCTGTGGGAAAAATCAGCATGAAGTTAAAAAGCTTATTGCTGGGCCATCGGTCTTTATTTGCGATGAATGTATTGATCTCTGTAACGATATCATTCGTGATGAGTTGCCTGCTGAGTCGCATCCAACTGACTCCCTGGAGAAGATGGATTTACCTACTCCGCATGAAATTCGTGAAAATCTTGATAACTATGTGATTGGTCAGGAGGCTGCTAAAAAATTCTTGGCGGTCGCTGTCTACAATCACTACAAGCGCCTCGTTCATCTGAAAAATAAAGATAAAGATAAAGATAAGGATGGCGTTGAACTTTCTAAAAGTAATATCCTTCTTATTGGTCCAACTGGGTCGGGCAAAACATTGCTTGCGCAGACTTTGGCTAGGTTGCTGAATGTTCCATTTGTGATCGCTGATGCAACTACATTGACCGAAGCTGGCTATGTTGGTGAGGATGTTGAGAACATCATTCAAAAGCTACTGCAAAATTGTAATTATGATGTTGAGCAGGCCCAACGGGGTATTGTGTATATCGATGAGATAGACAAAATTTCACGTAAATCAGAAAACCCTTCAATTACTCGAGATGTTTCAGGAGAAGGGGTGCAGCAGGCGCTATTGAAGTTGGTTGAAGGAACCGTTGCTTCGGTGCCCCCACAGGGTGGTCGAAAACATCCTAACCAGGATTTTCTGCAAGTTGATACGACAAATATTTTATTTATTTGCGGTGGTGCTTTTGATGGGCTCGAACGTATTATTTTGCAGCGTTCGCAAAAAACCGGTATTGGATTTAGTGCGGATGTTAAAAGTCAACATGACAGCGATCTTTCGGGTGTGTTGCAGCAAGTAGAGCCAGAGGACTTAATTAAATTTGGGTTGATACCTGAGCTAATCGGCCGCTTGCCGGTCGTGGCAGCGCTCTCTAAGTTAGATGAGAGTATGCTGGTGGAGATTTTGATCACCCCCAAAAATGCTTTGGTTAAGCAATACCAAAAACTCTTGGGTATGGAAGGTGTTGATTTAGAGGTTCGTCCCTCCGCTTTGCAAGCAATTGCGCGCAAAGCGATTAAGCGTAAAACAGGGGCGCGTGGCTTACGTTCTATCCTGGAGGGTGCGTTGATGGATGTTATGTATGACCTTCCGAGTTTGCAAAATGTAAGCAAGGTTGTGATTGATGAGAATGCAATTGAGGGAAATGCCAGGCCGATCATTATCTATCACGAGTCACCTTCTCAATTTGCAAGTAACTTGTAAAGTAGCTGCATGCTATTCGAGTAATAGCAAGTCTTCTATTCATGTTGATGCAGAAGCGTTTTCCTCTTATCCCCTTTCTTTGTAAGTCTTTCCTCCTTAACTTTGTCAGCTGCTGAATTTTATGAGTGGGTCTTGTAATTCTATATTGCGGCCTAACTTACTTACACTATGGTTTAATCTGGCTATTAGCTATCTTTAAATGGGGAAAATTATGTCTGTGGCTCAATTATTGCCTGCTGAATTTATTGAGTTGCCGTTGTTACCTTTGCGTGACGTCGTTGTGTTTCCACATATGGTCATTCCTTTATTTGTGGGACGGCCAAAGTCAGTCAAGGCTTTAGAGTTAGCAATGGAATCTAATAAGAGCATTATGTTGGTCGCTCAAAAGGCTGCATCTAAAGATGAGCCTAGCGAGCATGACCTTTATAGTGTGGGTTGTGTCGCTAATATTTTGCAAATGCTCAAATTGCCCGATGGTACTGTGAAGGTGCTGGTCGAGGGGGGGCAAAGGGCAGTCATTAAGCATGTCAGAGAAGAGGCTTCGCATTTTGTATGCGTTGTGCAACCGATGTTGCCGGTACAAGGCGATTCAGCTGAGACTGAGGCTTTGCGCCGAGCTGTGGTTGTCCAGTTTGATCAATATGTAAAACTTAATAAAAAAATCCCTTCTGAAATACTGGCTTCACTGGCTAGCATCGATGAAGCCAGTAGATTAGCTGATACCATTGCGGCCCATTTACCGGTTAAGTTAGAGCAGAAGCAACGCATTCTGGAAACGCTGGATATGAGCGAGAGGCTTGAAAATCTGTTGACCCAGTTAGAGGGTGAGATCGATATTTTGCAGGTTGAAAAGCGTATTCGTGGTCGCGTCAAGCGACAAATGGAAAAAAGTCAGCGTGAGTATTATTTGAATGAGCAGGTAAAAGCAATTCAGAGAGAGCTTGGCGAAGGGGAAGAGGGCGCTGATCTGGATGAGCTTGAAAAAAGAATAAAAGCTGCGCGTATGCCTAAGGATGCAGCGAAAAAAGCCGAATCAGAATTTAAAAAATTGAAGCTGATGTCTCCCATGTCGGCAGAGGCGACGGTGGTCCGTAACTATATTGATGCCTTAGTCAGCTTGCCTTGGCGGAAAAAAAGCAAAGTAAATAATGAGCTTTCTCATGCTGAGAAAATTCTAGATGAAGATCATTTTGGCCTTGAGAAAGTAAAAGAGCGTATCTTGGAATACCTTGCAGTACAGCAGCGTGTAGATAAAGTTAAGGCGCCAATTCTCTGTTTGGTAGGCCCTCCTGGAGTAGGTAAAACCTCTTTGGGGCAGTCTATTGCGCGTGCCACTAACAGAAAGTTTGCGCGGATGGCGCTCGGTGGTATGAGGGATGAGGCAGAAATTCGCGG
>JBIKXM010000041.1:0-7206 GCA_044355755.1 Burkholderiaceae bacterium
ACACGGTTCGATAAATTGAAGCGAAATTATCAGAGTACCGTTGCTATGGCATGTGTACTCTTATGGTTACCTATGTGAAACGTCAACAGACCCTAGGCGAATTGCTGAATGCGCGTAAGAAAGTTAGTTTGGCCAAGGAAGAGCTGGGTAATGGAGTGAATTGATATGAGTAAAGAGCTTACCATTTATGATCCTGCTGAGGATTTAGCTTCTGATGAGGCGATTGCTACTTTTATGGCGGAGGCATTTGAAACCGGTGATACAGGTTATATCGCACACGCATTGGGCATCGTTGCACGTGCAAAGGGCATGGCGCAAATTGCTGGCCAGACAGGCCTTTCCCACGAGCAGCTATATCGCTCCTTCAGTGAAAATGGTAATCTGACACTTAAAACAACGCTCTCTGTAATGAAAGCACTTGGCATCGAACTCACTGCCAAAGTTCATGCTTAAAAAATCAATCTACATCACTTAGACAACCCGCTTCGGCGGGTTTTTTGTTTTGGGGGCCTGTGTTGTAACAGTAGTTTTAAGTTACTTTAGCTATTATCCAATCAGTCAGAGGAATAAGGATAGAAATATGAAAAGGTTAGGTTTTGTAGCATTATTTGCATTAGTGCTAGCTGGCTGTACGACACCAAGCACTTACGGTGATGCTCGTGTTATGGACTGGAAGAAAGAAACTATTGAACAAAAATTTCCTGATAAAGCTACCACTAAAGCACAAGTGTTTGCTGCATTAGGTAAAGGTAGTGAAACAATAGTAGGTGATTTAACACGCTGGGAATATAGTGCCGAAAAATCAGGCAGATTAGGTATATTGCTTTTAGATACCCGGGTTGAATACAAAAAATCAGTTATCTTTGTGTTCGATAAGAACGATAGATTGGTGAATAAAGTATTTGAAGGATTTTAAAAAGCCCACCTGTGATAATCCAGACTATATAACCCGCTTCGGCGGGTTTTTTTAAGCATAACTCTGCGTCAGTGCAGTAGCCGCAAGAATAGAGTCGCTTTAAAGCGACTCTATTCTTTGTCTTCTACTAATGCTTGTAACTCCGGGTCTGATTTAATCATGGCTTCTAAAAAGCGTACTAATTGATCTTCGCTATACCCAGCCCGTAACGCACCGAAATATATTTGGCGTAAATTTTTAGTTAATTCTTCGGATATATCTAGTTTGTTGCATTTAGAAAACAGTCTGAGTGCTCCTAGGACATCTTTTGTGAAATGGATAGTAATCCCCTCATTAGATTGAATGTGTATGAATTCAGATGCTGGGGTAAAAGTCCGCTCAAGACGACTGACCACCTCAGCGTTCATGCTGCGGTTGCTGTCTTTTGCCGCAGAGTCTATTTTTTGCTTTAGCTCTGCGGGGATGCGTAAATTTATTTGGGGATCAATTCTAGCCATAAAGGTATTCTAATGTATCACGGTGCTTGCTTTCAATAAAGCACCGTGATACATTTCGTCCGTGCAGTATAGCACGGTGATATATAAAGGAGTTTTGAGCATGAAAGAACAAGTTGGATATGTGAAAACAGGGCTACGTGTGCCACCTGAATTACACAAGCGTCTGCATGAAGCTGCACATAGCTCTCACCGTACATTCAACGGTGAGATTTTATTCAGATTGGAAGAGAGCTTTTCGGAAGTCGAAAAAGGAAACGCCCCGGCTGCGGAAACAGTCGAGGCGTTAGGTTTGACCCAAGACCAACTTTGAAAGGATTAGTAATGGAATCAATAGCAAATTCTACCGGAAGCGTTGCCACTGTAACAGCAGAAAATTTACCCGTTATCACATGGGAAGGAGCAAAGGTAATTACAACAGACTTGTTGGCAAGGTTGTACGGCACTCAGCCAAAAAATATTCAGGACAATTATCAATACAACGCCGAACGATTTGTTAAAGGAAAACATTTCTACAAGCTTGAAGGTAGCAATTTGCGGGAATTTAAGAACAGACCCGGAATAAGCGGGTCTGTTGGAAAGCAAGCTCGCAGTTTGACATTATGGACAGAGCGTGGTGCAGCCCGTCACGCAAAAATGCTTGAGACAGATGCCGCATGGGAGGTATTTGAAAAACTTGAAGACTGTTACTTTGCCGTAAAGGAGGTTTTTGAGGTTAAGTCATACGGCACTAATTTAACTGATACTTTGACACTTGAGCAAGCCAATGTATTACGAGATACGCTTACCCATGCAGTTAAAGAACTACCCCAAGAAAAACAGGCAAAAGCCATGATTCAGGGGTGGGCAAAATTAAAGTCACACTTTGGTGTTACCTATCGACAAATTCCACAAAGTGAATTTACGGAAGCAATATCGATCATAGGCCGGCATATTGCAGAATGGGAAATTCTACCTGATGAGAGATCAAAAATAGTGATGGAGAAAACAGACTCTCAGGTTAACGCCCTGATGGGCACATGCAGTTTGATGTTACTGGGGGCGGAACGTTGGCCTGCGTTGGATAAGGCATTGCGCGAAATTGGCTCACCCTTTGCCACGCAGTTTTGCGATATTTTTTCTGATGGGGCAAGTTTTGCTAAAAGTACGATCAGAAATTTTGCGCACGAGATGGCTGCTGTCGATGCAAGAAAACCAGAAGAATGGCGCAGACCACATACTCCTGGGGCGAAGTTTCTCAAAGCATATTTAGCACAGTAACCATATCAATCTAATTTTAACGCCCCCGCCTTGAGCGGGGTTTTTTATTTTTGGAGGTTTAATGAGCGACGTAAAAATTTTCTCTCAACAAAAATGCAGCTACCGTCATATTCAAGACACGGTTGCAATGTTGCCCACAGCTTTGCGTGAAGTTGATCCACAAGCTAAGCCTGATATTGTCAAAGCATTACAAGCGATCACGATGGCAGTAGCTGGTTCTAACAAAAATTTATTTTTTGCAGTGGCTGAAGTAAGCGGTGTTACCGCTGGTTTCATCTGTGGTGTACTTTCGAGCTATACATTTGAAGATCGTACCTTCGGGCAAGACATCCTGACCTATGTTCGTCCAGAGTATAGAGATAGTGCAGCGGTTCAAGAAATAACCAAGCAATTTTCTAACTGGTGCTTTGGCTTAGGTGCATTCGAAGTACGTGGATTATTAATGCATACAGATGAGCAAAGTTATTTTGCGTCAACGGCTAAACAATTAGGGTACACAGAGGTTGGAAAGATGATTTTTCTAAGGAGGGCCGAATAATGGTTGATGCGGTATCTATTGTTAACTGGCTGGAAATGGGGAAGCCATTAGAAAGTGGTACCTATGGTGCCATGAATCAAGTATGGCAAAACCAGCAAGCTAATGCTAATCAATGGGCTTCGCAAGCCAAAGCCAATGATGATGCCTGGCGTGAGCAACATAAAAAAGATGCTGATGCTTGGGCAACACAACAAAAAGATTGGCGATCAGATTGGATTAAAGCACAGCTTGCCTATGCCACCGCGCAAACCTTGCTTGCCAATAATGCGCTTGAGGCCGCAAAAGACGCAGCGGCTAAACAATACGACATTGCTAACCGTCAGCAGAAAATCGCCGAAGAAGAATACGCACGTTACAAACAACATTTTGCCTCATGCGAAAACAAAACAATTGATGAAGAATGTGCACGATCAGAATATGTAGAAGACATCGAGGCACAAGCCAATCGTGCTGTCATTGATATACGCAAACAATTTTCTATTGCGCGGCAGCAACTACAACGGCGGCGTAGTCGTTACTGTATCGGTGCGGTGATCGCGCAAGAGCGCCAACTCGCCATTGAGGAAGCGCGCTCGATAGCTCAAGCCAAAGAAAAAGTCCGTCGTTATCTGGAAGAGCGACAAGAGTCCCGGCGCGATAAATACTTCAATCGCAAACTGCAACTGTTCAATATTGGCCGCAACATCAAAGCCGATGCAGTGGGGGAATTTGGCAAAGCAGCTCACAGCATGGCTGCGGGAGCCGATACCGAAATGGCCGCGCGCAATCAGTTCTATGGCGCAGTCATGTCTAGTCTTGGTGGTGTGATGGGTGCCATGCTGCCGCAGAGACAGAGTAGCTTTGGGGGCTTTGGAGGTTTTAATCAAGGGCAACGGTTTGGTTCCTCGATTGGTGGCATGTCATCACGTAGCTACAGTGATATGCCCGAGGTTGGCACAATGGGTTTTGCCGGGAGTGGTTGGAGTGGTTTTGGGTCGGAGGGGTAAATGGCAAATTATTACGGTATCGCAGACTTTGCAGGGGGATTTAATCGTGTACGTGATGATAGTCTCAATTCCGGTTTCCGGGCTAAGAAACACATGCGCGATGATTGGATTGACGATTATCAAATCCCAGAAAAGATGCTGAACTCGGATGTCAATACGCTGAATAAATCAATTGCTTACGATACACTCAATCAAGGTTATGGCGATCTGGTCAATTATGGGTTAAACAATGCGGCAACAGGTGCGCGCAAATCCGGGATTCAACTTGACCAACTGATGGCACAGCAAGACTTTGACCGACTGCTCTCGGATGCTTATGCCTCTGGCGCACGTAACGAAACCGAAGCACTGAAATATTTGCAAAACCAAGGTGATTGGATAGCACGTGCCAACCCTTATCTTAAGCAAAAGCTTTATAACTATGCACAGGATGCCCATCGCAAACAGGTAGGTTTAGGGGCTGCCATTGGAGGGCCACTTGGCAGCAGCTTACAAAACCAGGGGCTAACGGGTCTGGGATACGGTTTTCAGAGTGCATTAAATCCAGATGAAAATATTTATTACGCTACCCCAGAGGGTGAACAAAGCAGCACCTTTACTCCTTACGGCCAAGCACAAATCGCAAAATCGCTCGCAACGGGTGATATTGCCCCAATGACGGACGTCTATCGTTTCAATGAACAAAACGCGATCCAAAATGCACGGCAAGCTGCTCAATTCAACCAACGTGATGATTACGCACAGCAACGCTTTGCCAATGAAATAGAAAAACAAGTTTTACGCAATCAAGGAAAACTAGGCACTGGTGCGGCTTCTAGCGCTGGCGCTAACATTATGACTGGTGGAGGGGTGCAAGCGCCACCATCCTTGCCCAATGCCTACGCACCAAGGACAGAGGTAAATCAAAACGTAACAGCGCCATTACCCAGCACGCCCTCCACCTATCAAGCAACACAACCTACGGCACAGCCTACAGTACCTTCATTGCCTCTACCAGAAGCACAAGCCAAACTCAATCAAGCACGATCAGTCTACCAGTCAGCGATGGCAAGCCTAGACCGTTTACGTAAGCTAGAAGGTGGTACGGGTTACTTTGCACTTGGCCCACGCAATCCCGATGGCAGCTTTATTGATCCAAGAATATTTGATCAAGCCAAAGCAAAACTCAAAGCACAAGTGACACAAGCATCTCAAATATTACAAGATGCAGAACGTGTTCATCAACAAGCGGCCCTGGTAGAAAGAGAGCGCCAGCGTATCGCTCAGGAACAGCAAAATACGCTGGAAGCACAAAAATTGATTCAGTCCTTACAACGATAGCAGATACCCTATGCCTAATCGTGAAGAACTTGAAGCGGTATTAAACAACCCGAATGTGCAACGCTATTTAACCATGCTGTCGCAAGCTGAAGGGACAGCAAAATATAACGACCCTTACCGTACTGCTTTTGGTGGTCGTCAGATTGCGGATTTATCTAAGCATCCAGCTACTGCGCAGCCATTTACGCAAACTGACGGCAAGAAAAACATGACGACAGCAGCAGGGAAATATCAATTTCTCAATCGCACCTGGAATGACGTTGCTAACACCTTGGGGCTAAAAGATTTTTCGGCTGGGAACCAAGATTTAGGCGCATTGGAATTAATGCGGCGCAGCGGGTCATTGAATGATGTATTACGCGGGGATTTTGCCAGTGCAGTGGCACGTGATGGTAAAACCTGGGCTAGCTTACCGAGTAGCCCCTATGCGCAA
Organism: Burkholderiaceae bacterium; assembly: GCA_044355755.1. Taxonomy (GTDB): domain Bacteria; phylum Pseudomonadota; class Gammaproteobacteria; order Burkholderiales; family Burkholderiaceae; genus JADYYQ01. Next base: position 5,948 of record JBIKXM010000041.1, read on the forward strand.
CCGAAGCGATCTACAGAGTTTGTTAATCAAGCGCTAGGAAATACCACAGCAGCACCGCAAGCTGTGCCACAGTATGCAGAAGAAAATTTATCCCATGCACTTGCAAATTATGGAATATCTAATGAATCTGAATCTCCAGAATATGAGCAGGATTCCAGCCTTCTTTCAAAAGTAGAACACGAAGGTGAGCGAGCGGCGACGAGACAGTACGAGCAGTACGGCGAGGAGCCGCGTAGCGAAGCCGACAAAGTTATACGAATGCAAGAGGGTTGGAATAACTATGCAGCTTGGGTAGAAAATTACATTCGAGAGCTAGTCGATCATGTCTAACGTGCCTGATTTTTTACCCTCAGCCTATTTGCCACAACAAAGCGAAACCACACGTCGCTTGGATGCACAGGGCATGTTATTGCACTACCAACCACGCAGAATGGATGACCCCAATGCCTATGGACTAGGTGCACAGCAAACAGGGTCGGCTCCCAATCTCTCTCATCTTTCTTGGCCTGCCTATAAAACGGTAAACCGATTTGACGCGACTGACTATGAAGATAAAAAACGCATCTGGTCAGCATATCGTGATCAAGTCATCCCACAGATTGCTCAAGTGACAGGCGAAGGTTACGAAGGATTGCAGCAGCTCTTTGATCAAACCTATGCCAATGAGCGTCCCAAAAAACCGAAGCGTTCGATATTAGAAGGAATTGGCGATACAACGGCAACATTGGCAAGTTCAGCGACCAGCGCGATTAAAACCATCCCGGATTTAATTGACCCAACTTCCAAGGTGTCGCGCTTTTTAGATGAAGACATCATCAAACCACTTGGAAGAACAAAATCTGCCGTGATGCAAGATGAGGAAATGCGTCGCCAACGTGAAGTGAATGAAGCCAAAGCAAAAGGCGATACAGGTATTGCTGCTACGCTTGATTACTATCTACGTAATCCTGTCCAGGCTGTAGCTGAAGCGATGGGTGCGATTGCGCCTTTTGCGGTATCGGGTGGTGCGATGGGTGCTGTCCGTTTGGGAGCAGGGACACGCGCTGCGGTACAAACATTACTCGGTGCGGGAATGGGAGCAGGCGAAGTTCGTGGCAATATTTGGGACAAAGTTAATGCACTTTCAGATAGCGACTTAGAAGTCGTCTTGAAATAAATTCATCGTAATTTAGCAAGCGTTATTTTGAGCATAGCGATGCGACAAATATTTTCAGCCGTTGCGGTCAGTATCTCAACGTCTTTTGCGAGCCGACGGAAAT
>JBIKXM010000042.1:0-7066 GCA_044355755.1 Burkholderiaceae bacterium
TTGCACTGCGGTTGGGTAGCAACCGGGCACGGCGATTAAACGTGCGCTGGCTATCTGTGATCGATTAATTTCAACTAAACCATATACCGCCTCTGGCAAAAGTTCAGGGCAAGTATGCTGGATACCATACCACTGTTGGAATGTGGTGGCGTTTTTTAAACGGAAGTCAGCGCTGAGATCGATAACTTTGACCCCTTGTGCTAAGAGCTTGGGAGTTTCGCTCATGGCCACCCCGTGTGGGGTCGCAAAAAAAACTAGGTCACATTCGGCTAAACGAGCAGGGTCGGGTGCACTAAAGCATAGCGTGTCTAGATAACCGCGCAAAGAAGGAAAGATTTGTGTCACCGGTAAACCGCTCTCTGCGCGCGAGGTAATAATTTCCAGCTTAACCTCGGGGTGTTGCGCCAGTAAGCGTAGTAGTTCTACGCCGGTATAACCAGTTCCACCAACAATGCCAACTTTAATCAATCCAACTCTCCTTTTCCTGCATCCCTGTACAACGACTATTTGAGTCAACGTAACGCACTATTGGGACTTAGGCAAAATCACCCTTACGGACCGTGCCTAGCCTGCTTTACTGGCTCGCTCAGTGTGCTTTCTTGTCCGTTTGCTTTGCACTGGCTTAATGTAACCTAGATTGTACTGTCTGCATCGACACACGCCTTGCCCAGTAATTTTGCCTAAGTCCCGACAGATAGCGGCACTGCTATAAGATTTATGTAAATTAATGTTGTTGCGGTCATATTAAAACAAAAAAGTCGCATATACCATGCGACTTTTTTTGAGTGCTTGTGCTTAACGCTTAGAGAACTGTTTGCGTTTACGGGCTTTATGCAGACCGACTTTTTTACGCTCGACCTCACGCGCATCACGTGTCACAAAACCTGCTTGTGATAAGCTCGGTTTCAGTTGTGCATCATAGTCCATCAGTGCACGGGTAATGCCGTGTCGAATGGCGCCAGCTTGACCGGTTTCACCACCGCCGATGACATTGACTTTGATGTCAAACGTATCACGGTGCTGAGTCAGCTCTAAAGGCTGACGTACTATCATGAGTGAGGTTTCACGAGAAAAGTATTGCTCAATCGGCTTGTCATTGACAATGATATTGCCTTTTCCTGACTTGATAAAAACACGAGCAACAGCACTTTTGCGTCGCCCTGTTCCGTAATTCCAATTTCCAATCATGATTCCCTCTCTTAAATTTCTAGGGGTTTAGGCTGCTGCGCAGTATGCGTATGAGTTGCATCAGCATAAATTTTTAGCTTTTTCAGCATCGCATAGCCCAATGGACCTTTAGGTAACATGCCTTTTACCGCTTTTTCGAGAGCGCGCCCTGGAAATTTTTCCTGCATTTTGCCAAAGGTGGTTTCGTAAATACCGCCCGGATAGCCGGAATGGCGATAGTACTTTTTGTCGGTCATTTTGTTGCCAGTCACACGTATTTTGCTAGCATTGACGACAATAATGTAATCTCCTGTGTCGACATGGGGCGTAAATTCAGGTTTGTGCTTACCACGCAAACGACGTGCCACTTCACTGGCGACACGGCCCAGAACTTTGTCTGTTGCGTCAATCACAAACCAATCGCGTACCACTTCATGTGGCTTGGCTGAAAAGGTCTTCATGATTTTCCTTGCTATTAAAAGGAGAGCTTTTGCTCTACGGATCTACGGTAGGGCAGATTTGATAATACTTAATTAGAGGTTGCACAGAACCGTCTTGGCTGCGATCGGCTGCATGGGCTTTATTGGAGCACAAGGCAGATCTTACGGTCTTTGTGAGCACGCTTTGCCAGGACAATTTTGCGTAAGTCCTGTTGGTGCATCAATATATTTGCACCGGTGCTTAAGCTTAAAAAAACTGACCTATTTTATTTATTCGGACTTATTTCTTGCTTATGTTTGCAAGCGCTTCTGAGTTTCCAACTGAAGGACGCCGAAAAGTAGCCGATTATATTAGCCTGTGCTAAAACACGCAAGCTAAAAAAAACCCAAGCCAGAAGGCTTGGGCAAAATCCACACCTATAGAAGGGTGGAGGAGACATCGGTGGGGTAACGAAGACAAGTTATTGTGTTCATCAGCCCCGTATCGAAAATTATATTCAGCATTTTGTGCATTGCAAGATAATTATCGTATTTATTGGTATTAACCATGAGTCATATGAAATTAATGAAACTTTTTTCGACTCAATTACCAGGGTTTTCACCTGGTATGCCAGCGCTAAATGTCGCATTGATTATCGGCGATGGTTAGTGGTTGCAGTGCACAAGTTGTGCAGTTGGCTTATGCGGCACCGGTATTAAAAAACAAATTATGTAAAGCTTCGCCTGGGTCAGATGCACGTATTAGCGCCTCGCCGACTAAAAATGCCTGAATTCCAGCTCCCAGCAGTTCATCAATATCTGAGCGCGTCATAATGCCTGATTCGGTGACCAGCAAACGGTCACTTGGAATCAGCTGCATTAACTCAAGCGTTGTGTCGATCGCAACTTGAAAAGTATCTAAGTTACGATTGTTAATTCCAATTAATGGTGTTTTAAGACGCAACGCGCGTTCAATTTCGATTTCATTATGTACTTCGACGAGTACCGATAATCCTAATTCGTTTGCCAGCGCTTCAAATGCCAGCAAACGAGATTTATCAAGTGCAGCGGCAATCAGTAGGATGCAGTCGGCACCCCATAATGCCGCTTCATAAATTTGGTACTCATCAATCAAAAAGTCTTTGCGCAGAATCGGCAAAGCACATTGTGAGCGCACTTGCTGTAAGTGCTCTGGTCTGCCCTGAAAAAAATGTTGATCGGTGAGCACAGAAATGCATGCTGCGCCATTTCTGGCATAACTCTGGGCAATTTCAGCGGGTAAATAATAGGGGCGCAATATGCCTTTGCTTGGACTGAATTTCTTGACCTCAGCGATCACAGCGGGTTGCTTCTGCTCAATTTTTGTTTTGAGCGCAGCTATAAAATCACGCTGTTGGTTGCGATATACGCAAATTTCAGCTTGCTCTCGCATAATCGGTAAAGGTAGAAACTTTTTGTTAGTAGTAACTTCTTGGGCCTTGGTGGCTAAGATACGTTGTAAAAAATTAGATAGATCCATACGTTACGCAGATTTAAAGTCAACAAATGTATCAGCACATACAATGCACATCCACATTGCCAAGGGTGAACAATGATAATGATCGCTATGCAGAGACGTTAGCGGAACCAAGCACAGTACACCCATATCCACCAGAGAACGGACATAAAGTTAGCCTAGTTCGATTGCGCTTGCCTATCAGACTCATATAGTCTGCAAAAACGCATCATGCCAGGGATATGTTTGTGTCCGTTCTAGCGAATTAGGGCTGGTATCCGGTTACGCAACAGTCAGTGCAAAAAACAAGAAATGATTGTGGCATATAAAAATCGATGCGGGCGGTGATGTTCAATTGGCGACTTTATTATGCGAAATCTATTATTTTGCGTTGACGATAAACAACAAAATTGCTGTGATTGTGGTTTTTGTGAAAATACTCCTGCGTATTTCAGTATCTTTGTCGCGACAGTTATGCAATCCTCTGAGACGGTGAGTGATGGCTAACCACGCGGGTGATGTAAAGCGTGTAAGGCCTTAAGTCGTTCATTGGCCACGTGAGTGTAAATTTGTGTGCTGGAAATATCTGCATGGCCTAATAACAGCTGTACCGCACGTAAGTCAGCGCCATGATTCAGTAAATGTGTTGCAAACGCATGGCGCAATACATGGGGGGACAGCGGCGCGTGAATCTGTGCCTGTCTGGCATAGCGTTTCAATGCATACCAAAAAGCCTGGCGTGTCAGATAACCTTGATCGGCATCGAGGCGGGCTGAGACAAAAAAAGCATGGATGGCGCGTCCTTTCACTAATAAGGGCCGTGCTTGGTTCAGGTAACGTTCTAACCAATGTCCCGCTTCCATACCAAAGGGGACTAATCTTTCTTTGCCGCCCTTGCCCTGCTCAACGCGCACTACGCCTTCGTTTAAGCTAATCGAGACCGTATTTAGCGAAACCAATTCAGAGACACGTAAGCCACTGGCATACATCAACTCAATCATGGCGCGATCACGCAACCCGGCAGGAGTCGATAGATCGGGTGCATTTAACAAGTTTTCGATTTGTGTTTCAGTCAAGGTTTTGGGGAACGGCGGCGAACGTTTGGCGTTGCGTAATTTTAATAATGGGTCGTAGTCGATTAAGCTTTCACGAATCGCCCACTGGTAAAAACGGCGCGCAGTTGCTAATAAACGATTAATCGAGCTGGCCTTGCTCGCGCTGCGGTACTCGAGATACTGGGTGATATCGGTCTCCGACATCTGCAAGATTGCAACGTTACGCTCAAGCGCTAACCAGTTAGCTAATAAACTTAAATCACTATAGTAAGCATCTAAGGTATTTTTGGCCAAACCATTTTCTAGCCAGAGCGCTTCACAGAAGCGCTCAATCGCCGACCTACTCTGTGCGACAAGGTTATGCTGGTTGTTGTTCATGCATTAATAACCAACGTTTGATTGCTAACAGATAGCCAGTGGTGCTGGTTTGGGCGAATCCACCTAAACCATGCGCTGCTACCACCCGGTGACACGGAACAATCAATGGAAAAGGATTCGTGCCACAAGCGCGACCAATGGCACGTGGGCTGGTGTTGAGGTGTTGTGCCAGTGCGCCATAAGTTTGGGTTTGTCCGACTCCAATCATGCTGATAGCATGCCAGACCCGTTGTTGAAACATACTGCCTTGCGGTTTCAGGGGTAAATGAAAATGATAGCTGGGCTGCTTAAAGTAAAGTTCTAATTGACGCTGTGTTTCAAGCAGTAAAGCTTCGGTTGGCGCTTTAAGCTGGCTGTTGGGGGGAACATAGCACAGTGCCAATAAATTGTCCTCTTCGGCATACAGGGCTAATTTGCCAAATGGGGTCGGAATAATCGCGGAATGTGTGCCGGTTGCCATAGTTTACTAACTGCCAGCCCGAGTTTGGTTAAGGGCCCATATCACATGCTCTCTGACCAAGGCATGAGGATGTTCGCGATGTTGTTGCAGTGCCTGCTGCATGACGGTCATTTGCTGATGATCGGTGCAGGTGCGTAAGGCATTCCCCAAGGCTACAGCAATATTGCGTAGCCAACGAATATGTCCGATACGACGAATTGCACTTCCGGTCATATTCTGCAAAAACTCTGCTTCAGTCCAATTAAATAAAGCAACTAAACTGATATTGTCTAAATCGTGGCGCACCATAAAATCATCAAGTTGTGCGAATTGCGCATATTTATTCCATGGACAGATTAATTGACAATCATCGCAGCCATAAATGCGGTTGCCGATTAAGGGGCGTAATGGTTCTGGAATCGCGTCCGGGTGCTCGATTGTTAAATAAGAAATACAGCGGCGTGCATCCAATTGATAGGGCGCAATAATCGCCTGGGTTGGGCAAATATCAAGGCAACGCTGACAGTTGCCACAGTGGTCTGTTACTGGTGGGTCGGTTGGTAAAGGGATATCGACAAAAATTTCCCCCAGGAAAAAGAAAGAACCACCGGTGCGGGACAGCAGTAAAGTATGTTTACCGCGCCAGCCTAAACCGGCTTTACGGGCTACCTCAACTTCCAAAATAGGTGCCGAATCGGTAAAGACACGATAGCCGAGTGCGCTGACTTGGCTTTCAATCTGTTGCGCTAATTTTTGCAGGCGACTACGCAAGACGCGATGATAGTCACGCCCGCGTGCGTATAGCGAAACGACGGCTTGCTTCGGGTCATCAAGCTTTTGCCATTCCTGTTGTTGCCATTCAGGCGAGGTTGTCCGCGGTAAGTAATTCATACGCGCACTGATAATGCGCAGTGTCCCGGGGACTAACTTGTCTGGATCGGCGCGTAATGCTTCATTATGCTTTTGCATAAAGGCCATTTTGCCGTGCATGCCTTTGGCGAGCCAAGCGGCTAAATAAGGTTTAGCGTGCGATAGGTCAGTATCTGTAATCCGAATTTCTGCAAAACCTAATGCTTGTCCCCATTGCTTAATTTGTTGCGCAAGTGTGTCTAGCATCGTGCTCGTGCTCGTGTCAGGAGAGGCCGGGGGCATGTTTTTCATACGCGGTATTCTAGCTTGAATTAGGTTTCGGAGTGGGGCTAAGGCAAAGGCAAACGATGTGTGCCTTGTTCCAGGCAAAATGTTTGTTTAACATGCACGCTAGCTTTGAGTTGGTGTGTCCGTCCCTGCTTTTCTCTTGTCAGTAAATTCACGGATAGTCGAGCTATCTCATCGCTTTGTCGCCTTTTTCCTGGAGCCCGGAGCCGGTGATGATCAATCTTGCGGTAAACCCTGCTGGGTAGCTTGAATACGGTTTTGGTCAATAACGTCACAACTATAAGGAATACGAGATGGAAAATAGCAGCACAAATTTTGCTGGCCAGTGTCCTGCCATGCATGGCAGTCTCACTACAGCCAGTATGACGCAGATGCATTGGTGGCCCAAGGCATTGAATCTGGATATTTTGCACCAACACGATACCAAGACGAACCCATTAGGCAGAGATTTTAACTACCGTGAAGCACTGAAGCAGCTCGACGTTCAGGCACTCAAACAAGATATTAAGGCGTTACTGACTGATAGCCAAGCTTGGTGGCCGGCTGACTGGGGTCATTATGGTGGCTTGATGATTCGTATGGCGTGGCACGCAGCGGGGACCTACCGTATCGCTGATGGACGCGGTGGTGGTGGGACAGGCAATCAGCGTTTCGCGCCACTCAACTCCTGGCCAGATAATACCAATCTGGATAAAGCTCGCCGGCTGCTCTGGCCGATCAAGAAAAAGTATGGCAATAAAATTAGTTGGGCGGATTTGATTCTGCTGGCGGGGACGCTGGCCTATGAATCGATGGGCTTAAAGACCTTTGGCTTTGCCTTCGGGCGTGAGGATATTTGGCATCCCGAGCACGACATATATTGGGGTGCAGAGAAAGAGTGGCTTGCCCCTAGTGGCAGCCCTGGCAGCCGTTATTCTGGTGAACGAGATCTGGAAAATCCGTTAGCGGCGGTGAT
>JBIKXM010000043.1:0-6984 GCA_044355755.1 Burkholderiaceae bacterium
GCTGCGCTAATCCCAACCGCAACACAGACCCACGGCACTGTGATCACGCGAGAGCCGATGTGTGTATGTGGCATAGCCTGGTTTAATCAAGTATTTCATCAGCTCAATCCACATATCAACATTACTTGGCAGTGTGCTGACGCCGATTTCGTCGCTGCTAACACCGTACTGTGTACCCTGCAAGGGAGTGCCAGAACGCTGTTAACAGGTGAACGCTCGGCACTGAATTTCTTACAACTGTTGTCCGGCACCGCAACCATCACACGAGAGTATGTAGCATTGCTCAAATCGTCGCCAACACGCTTATTAGATACACGCAAAACAATCCCTGGGTGGCGCCTAGCACAAAAATATGCTGTGCGGTGCGGCGGTGGCAACAACCATAGAATGGGGCTCTATGATGCTTTTCTGATTAAAGAAAACCACATTGCAGCAGTCGGCTCGATCACCGATGCGATTACCTCAGCACGTCGTCAAGCACCTGATAAATTAATTGAAATTGAAGTCGAAAATTTACAGCAACTGGATGAAGCCATTGCCAATCAGGCTGATATTGTGTTACTTGACAACTTTGATGATAGCCAGCTGGCTCAGGCAGTCAAACGTACTAACAAGACAACCAAACTTGAAGTATCCGGCAATATCACACAGTCACGACTTCGGTATTTGGCGGATCTTGGTATCGACTATATCTCAGTTGGGGCACTCACCAAACATGTGCGCGCAATCGATTTATCGATGCGACTGACCGAAATAACAGCGTCACATACAATAGCGACTTAACCTAACACATCATATTTTGCCGTGCATCCATCCCCCGTCTTCCACTCAGCATGAATAACCACATCCCCCATCAAACCGATGTATTGATTATCGGTGCCGGCGCTGCCGGGTTGTCGATAGCCATCCGCCTCGCACAACATCTTCATGTCACCTTAGCCTTAAAAGATGACTTTCCTGGGGGAGCATCGTATTGGGCACAAGGCGGCATTGCCGTCGCCTTACAAGCAGAAGATAGCCCATCAGCCCATACGCAAGACACACTCAAGGTAGGCGCTGGTCTATGCCATCTGGATACGGTGCAATTTGTAACCGAGCACGCCAAATCCCAATTAGACTGGTTACTAGCACAAGGCGTGCCATTTACAGAAGAATATAATGGCGCCGGTGATTTGCATCTGACCCGTGAAGGCGGCCATTCATTCCGGCGTATTGTGCATCACAATGATGCGACAGGTGCGGCAATCCAGACACGTCTCGCAGAAGTTGCGCGGCAATTACCCAATCTAACTATTCTGCCTAATCGAATAGCCATCGATATCTCGCTGGCCAAAAATAGTAAGCAGCACGCTGTTAGCCCTACCGTCTGTAATGGCGCATATCTTTATAACAAAACACAACAGACAATCGAAGTCTGGCACAGTCATGCCGTGGTACTCGCCACAGGCGGAGCCAGCCGTGCTTGGTTGCACTCCACCAACCCTGAAATGGCGAGTGGTGACGGTATCGCTATCGCTTGGCGTGCCGGCTGCCGTGTCGCCAACTTAGAATTTAATCAGTTTCACCCAACTTGTTTATATACGCCACCTGCCAGTACACCCTCGCGAAGTTTCCTATTAACAGAAGCCTTGCGTGGCGAAGGCGCCCACCTTGTGCTACCAGATGGCTCACGCTTTATGCCGACCTATCACCCTGATGCAGAACTCGCTCCGCGTGATATAGTGGCACGTGCGATTGATACGGAAATTAAAAAGCATCAATTAGATTGCGTATATTTAGACATCTCACATAAACCGTCTGAGTGGATCCGCACGCGTTTCCCAACCGTTTATGGATATTGTCTGCAACAAGGCATAGATATTACCTCGAGCCGTGCTCCTGTTGTTCCTGCCGCACATTACACCTGCGGCGGCGTTATCACCGATTTACATGGCGTCACTGACATCCCACAGCTATATGCGATTGGAGAAGTCGCTTGCACTGGCTTGCACGGCGCCAACCGCATTGCCAGCAATTCTTTACTGGAATGTTTTGTATTTAGCGATGCCGCTGCGCAACATATCCTCGCCAAACAGCACCTACCTCAGTTAGAGAATGATCATAGCTCATTTGAGATACAGGAATATAGTGCGGCTCAAGCTGATAACCCACACGTCCATACGCAGATCGCTTCAATGCTGCATAGATTACGCCAAACCATGTCACAGAAAGTGGGTATCGTACGCAATCTACCAATGCTAGAAGAAGCACACAGCATCATTGCCGAACTTAAACAAACCTTACACACGAGTTATCCTGACTGGGGTATCAGTCAAGCTAGTCTGGAATTACGCAATTTAGTACATGTCTCTGAGTTAATCGTGCGTTCAGCTTTAGCCCGCAAAGAAAGCCGTGGCTTGCACTACATGACAGATTACCCAAACCCAGACCCTACGCTGATTCAGGACACGATATTAAGTCCTGCTGATGCAAAAGTCTAAGCAGTGAACCCTGGGATATCCACTACTAGCACACCCTCTATACCGTTTTCGCAGGCATCGATAATTTGCCGGGCAATCAGCTGATGTTCAGGATGCTCGAGATAACTATCGCGTGCTTGCTGATCAGCAAAGGCAATGATGAAAGCGTACTGATAACCACGCTCCAAATTTTCTAAGCTGCAATTCTTGCCTGCCTCAATCGCTAACATCCCAGGAATCATATTTTTCAGCTTTTCCAACTGGGAAAATATGTGCGTGATGATCTGCTCAGAAACATGCTGACTCGGTTTGAGCAACACAATATGCTTAATCATTCCTGCCCCTCTTCATCAAAGCGTGATTAAAGTTGGCCAATATAGCGCACAAGACACACCAACTTAAACGTACACAACCCCGTAAATAAATTTATTGCTTGAATCTGAATGCAGCACGCTGTAGGCGATCATTAATTGCATCCCATGCGCTAGTAGTGCCCGGTTGCTCTACCAAAATCAAATCAAACCCTTGCTTATCCAAGCGGCGCAAAGTCGCATATAAGCTATTTGCATAAGCTTCAGGGGTAGCGGGTGCAATTTCAATATGCGCGGCAAAAGGGAAAGTAGCCACAGGCCCGGTACAGATCAAGGCGATTTTTTGTTGAGCGACGGCGAGATAGGTTGTCAGCTGCTCTTTTGACACTAATTGTAATGGTGTACGTGGTGCATAGTGCGCTGCCAGCGCACCCGGACTGCGTGGCGCCTGAGCATCTGCGGCTTGCGGTAAGACACCAATCACTTCCGCGATCGCTTCTGCGGTAATGCTGCCCGGTCTTAACAAAACTGGGCCGATACCCTGCTCCAGACGTGATAAATCCAGAATAGTGGATTCGATACCGAGCGTAATCGGTTCTCCTTCCAAGAGGTAAACCGTCGGATGATAGCCAAGCGGAAATTCTTCGCGCACATGCGCTGCGGTGGTTGCCGATACTCGACCAAATTGATTGGCGGATGGCGCCGCAATCCCTCCTTGTCCATTTCTAAATACTTGTAGTAATGCTTGAGCGCTTGGGTGGGCTGGACTACGCAAAGCGATAGTATTTTGCCCGCCCGTGACCGACATAGGCACCGCTTGCGCACGCTCTAACACCAAAGTTAATGGCCCAGGCCAGAATGCTTCAATTAACATTTCAGCCGATTGAGGCACACGACAGGCCCAATCCCTCAACCTAGCATGTTGCGCCAGATGCACTATCAGCGGGTGATTCGCTGGTCTATGTTTGGCGGCATAGATTTGGGCCACTGCGTTTGGGTTCATGGCGTCGGCCCCCAAGCCATAGACCGTTTCCGTCGGAATAGCAACCAATTTGCCAGCTTCTAACCAAGCGGCTGCTTGTGCAATATTTTGGGTCGTAATCGAATTCATACAAAAAAGCAGCGCTCTCGTTAAGGTTGGATACCTAATATAGTACAGGCTTGCACATAAGTATCGGCTAGCTGTGCGCTTGAGTTACCCAGTAAATTCAAATGCCCCATTTTGCGTCCAGGCCGGGGGTCGCTTTTTCCATAAAGATACAAATGTGCATCAGGTAAGGCACATAATTTTTCCCAAGCCGGTTCCCGCTCATTCCAATTCCGTTTCATTCGTATAACTTTGTCGACTTCGCTGTGCGGCTCCTCGCCGTACTGTGTGTACTGTCTCGTCGCCGCTCGCTCGTCTTCGCGTTCTACTTTTGAAGCGGAACTGGAATCAGTCTGTAATTTCTGCCCAGGAAACCAAAGATCACCCAATAAATTCAACATCATGCCTGGGCAAAGAGGATGAGTATGGCCTAGTGGCAGGCCGGCCATAATCCTCACTTGCTGCTCGAACTGGCTAAATGAACAAGCATTCAGCGTAATATGACCCGAGTTATGCGGCCGTGGTGCCATCTCGTTAACGACGACACGACCATTTTGCAAAACAAAGAATTCAACGCATAACACCCCGATATACGACACTTTTTCCGCCAAAATAAATGCCGCATGCTGTATCAATTGGCTTGTTTCAGCGTCAATATTGATAGCGGGAAAAGTTGAGGTATGTAAAATGCCTTGGCGATGAATATTTTCTATCGGGGGATAGCACACATACTGTCCATTGTGTGCGCGAGCAAGAACTACAGACACCTCGACTGCCAACGATAAGCGTTGTTCCAATACGCATCGGCTATAACCAAGTGATTGCCAGGCAAGACGGAGTTCGGCACTATTAGCAACATGAGTTTGTCCTTTGCCATCGTAGCCCATACGCGCAGTTTTCAAAATACCTGGAAAGAGTGCATCAGGCACATCGGCTAGATCGGCTTCTGTTTCAATCGCAAAATACGGCGCCACGTCTATCCCCGTTTGTGCCGCACAACCGTGAATTAAGTTTTTTTCTGCAATACGGTCTTGCATCAATGCTATAGATTGGCTGCTGGGGCTGACTGCTACAGCCTGCTGCTCAAGTCGCGCGAGGCTTGTGGCGGGAATATTTTCAAATTCAGTGGAAATCCGACGACACCGCTGCGCAAGCATATCCAATGCCCCTATGTCATCATAATCCGCACAAATATGCTCATCAGCACTCATCGCGGCAGGGCTATGCCGGTCAGGGTCGAGTACACAAACTCGATAGCCCATAGCCTGGGCTGCATGAGTAAACATCCGGCCAAGCTGGCCGCCTCCGAGTATACCTAACCAGTTACCCGGAGCAGTCGGTGTATATATATTTTTTAAAATCATTGAAACAAGCAAAATTTTCGGTCAATACGCTTGCTCACAATGCAGAATTAAAAGCATTGTCCAACAAGGATTGCAATCATACCTAAAATTTCCATTTTGGCTAAAAGGCAAATAAAAATTTACACGGATTTCAGGATTTGTCCTGGATAGATACGAGACCGACACAAAAGCGAACCCGTAACACAGAAGCCACGTAGTAGGGTTCGTATTCACCAGACGGCCTGACTGAGCCTGTTAGGCAAATGCAGATAAACTGATCAGATTCAAGCGCGCTCGAATCGCCGTCAATAAAGCACTGGCATTCAGCCCTATGGGGCCATTTTCTGTCATCACCAAATCATCAGCAGCTTGCCCATGTAACCAAACCGCCGCACTCGCGGCAACATACCCAGACAGTCCTTGTGCGACCAAAGCCGCAATTACCCCTGCCAATACATCGCCTGTGCCAGCGCTAGCCAGAGCACCATTGCCGCTCGGATTAATCAAGGTTGCGTGATTAGCTTCACAGATCACTGTCCCCGATCCTTTCAAGACAACGGTAGCCCCTGTTGTTTGTGCAAGTTTCTGTGCTGCGCTCATGCGCGCCTCTTGAATCGAAGCAACGCTGGTGTGTAACAACCGGGCAGCTTCTAGTGGATGAGGTGTCAATACCGTTGTGTATTGATTCTGTCTACGTTGACAGAGTAACTCAAACAGCTTACCCGAATCCGCGATTTGGTTAATGGCATCGGCATCGACCACACAAGGGACGGCTTGTTGTAGCACATCCTCCAGGAATGGCTCGGTTACTTTGCCCATCCCGGGACCGATTAATACCGCCTGACATTCAGCTAACTCAAGTGTTTCAGCTGATGTCAACATCAGTTCAGGATAAAGCCAATCCACCGCTTCAACTGGCTTCGCCAGTAAGCCAACTATAATTTTTCCAGCCCCGCTAAATAATGCTGCACGTGCCGAGAGTAAAGCAGCACCGATCATGCCACTATTTCCCCCAATAATCGCCAACTTGCCGTAACACCCTTTATGACTATTATGTAAGCGCCGCGGTAAAGCAGTATGAAAAAATTCTGGGTCGTTTAAATAGGCTTGCGGCTCAGGAAAAGCCGTCTTCGGCATATCTAGCTTTGCCAGATGAATTTCCCCAGCAAAATCACGGCCATCAACCATATATAAACCCGGTTTAAGACCAATCATCGTTAATGTATGGTGTGCGCAGATAGCCATCGGATAGCAATCAGATACTGGTTGAGCCCTATTTTGTCGCTCCAAATCGGCTGAAGGCGGCGACCTAGTTTGCAGCAACTGACCATGATCCGCATGGAGGCCACTCGGGACATCAATTGCCAGAATACGGGCACCTTCTGTGGCTAAACGATTGGCCAGATGAACCAATCTGGCCGCCACACCAGTCATTGCCCTAGATAAGCCGATACCAAATAAACCATCCACAATCCAGTCAACATCGGGTGCGGGAGGCACATCATTTTCAGATGCGATGATTTTTAAAGCCAAGTTAGGACACTGTGTCTGTTCAATCTTGAGGTATGCTTGCTGCGTCAGTGCGACGCATTGTTCAGGTAATGCCGTGAGCCAAACAGTTATCTCAACATCCGCTTGGGCTACGGCTAGATTCAATGCTGCATGTAGGGCATCTCCCCCATTATGTCCAGCACCGGCTAAAAACAACACCTTTTGTTTCGCTTGTAATTGGCGTTGTAGCCATAAACTGATTGCTTGAGCAGCGCGTTGCATCAGAATATTCG
>JBIKXM010000045.1:0-6919 GCA_044355755.1 Burkholderiaceae bacterium
GGGCGTTGCATGTTTTACCACCAACGAATAGCATGAACCAAATAGCTCATGCTTAACAAAAAGGCAATGAGCCACAATGCAAAAAATCGTATCGTGGATAATTCCTTCAGCATGATTCGCAACTCCCTAAAAATTTTGCTAAACTCCATTTAACGCCTTTCGTACTCGTCCTACGACTGGAATAAAAAAGCCCAAACGCTGCAAACGTCTGGGCTTTTTGCCTTTTACGACTCAATCACAATTAAATAAAGCTCGGTGCTCTTGCCATCACAACATCTCCGATTTCATTCTTAAGCGCCCGTATTCGAGCGCGGTTAATGTGTTCGTTAAATTGCTGATTTTTTATCTGAGCTAATCTCACATCAGAAAATGCATAGTTAGGCAGAGCATATAGTTTTGCTAATGTGCCATCTTCAATCGCATTCGACCAATCATGATAGAGCGTGGCATCGACCTCACAAGTGCTATGCGTTGGCGTTGCACAAAAGTGCACCTCAATGGCGTTTTCTTTATCTTGTTGTGGTACCGGTGCGACTATCAGTAAACCGTCCGAGATCGTAAATCGATAGGCACCATATTTAAAATCACAGCGATTGCGTTGTCCTGAGTAGCATTGATCATTTACACAGACTCGATTGATACGCACAATCTGTTCATCTTGGTCTGACCAAATAGGATAAGCAGTAACCTTGCTTTGCTGATCAATTTTTACGGTGCGTCTTAGCCACCCACTGCGTTGACAGAACGTAATACATGCCTGACGAATCGCCGCGATAGCTATACTTTCAGGACAAGCCATACAACCCGCCATCACAAAGGGCATAAACTGATTTAAAGGTACTCGTTCATACAATTGCATCATGGCACCACCGCTGCTTTGGCGTAGTACTCTTTATCCGCCTGCTTAGATAATCCCAGTATGTCATAAAAATGCTTCAAGTGCATTTGCGCATGACCGCTATCAGTAGCACTTTCTTGATCTTTCGAGAAAGCGCGATACAGCATCCATTCGATCATGGCATTATGAAATTGCCGACCCAATGGAAGAGCAGCTTCTAATTCCAATGTTTCTGGTACCAGAGCACAGTTCACAGCGATGCTGATAAATTTGCCTACTGGCACAGGGGGTGAAACATAAAACGTTTTAGGATTTGCTTCTTCAAAATAAAAAGAAGACACCACATAATCATCGTGATAAGTAGAGACACAATCTAACTGATTAAACCAACTAGCGGCTAATCGTGCTGCTACGACATCTTTAGCAATTGGCTGCCCAATCAGTCTGCCATCTTTATCTAAAGTACCTTCAATGCGATAAAAGCGAATCGCACCATCGGGTAAGGCTTGTTTAGTACCAGGCTGTAATGCTACCGTCTCTGTTTTTGCCACACTTTCTGGACGTAGCATTGCAATCTGGGTAATCGCATCTACACCATACTCAAGCAGCTCTTCTTTTGGCCAGCGGGTATGCTCATAACCAGCCTCAGCATCATTGAGAAGTTGCGCAACCTCTATGATTAAATCGGCAACGCGAATCATTATTTAACTTTACGTACACGACGAGCGTTTTTAACGACTGTATCCTCACTATCTGATGATGTATCACCGAGACTAGCTTCTTCTTCAACAGGATCTGATAATTGCGTAAAGACAACGCCATTTGTTAAGGGAGCTGTATCTGCACCTTTATCTTCTTTCAGACCAGAAAGGACGGTTTCGCTATTTTTTCCTGTATTGGCATCTGTGATGATCGTGCCAACTTGTTCTTGAGGATTACCTGTTGGAGTAAATTTTCGTGACTCCGTATCGAAATTACCTGGTACGAGACCTGGCTGTAACAGCAAGCTAGGATGTGCTGGATAAATAAAACCACTTGTATCACGGTAGGCGAATTGTTTTGCCATCTTCATTTCCCCATAAAAAAAGCCGTGCATTTGCACGGCGTGGTTCTACGATCATAGAAGTTAGTTGCCAACTTTGGGTGTAAAAAATATCGGTGTTACCCAAAAGCGCAGATCATTGACCCCATTCGGTGGAAAAGAGGTCAACTCAATATTAAGAATCTCACTATTAGGCAACCATAAGGGGCGGGAGAAAAAATTAGCATTTGACCCCACAGCACCCGCATTTACGGATTCCAACGTGGTACCCGAAAAATGTAATTTCAGATTGAAGGCCACGCCAGGTTCAGGTTTTTCGACAGCCCAAGCATACCCAATCAATAAAGACATACTGCTAATGACGGATGCGCCAATGATGTCACCTTGAGCCAAAGGCGTACCACTACTACTGAGCCGTTCAAGGTACTGCTGTAAACCTGCTTGGCGACGCTCATCCTGTTGAGAAAAATCGAACAAGCGAGTATTACCAAAGGCAATCGGTTCTTTGCTCGCAGCTTGCGCTAATTGCTGTCCCGCTGATAGATTTGCTGCAGGATACATTTCTTGGTTAGGATTATGGACATCACGTCCCCCATGATAAAGCTTGTGATAAGCCATCTTATTACTCCTTAAAATAAATTTACAAGGTATTCCGATTTCATTTCAGAAGCAGAGTGCGAAGGCAAGTGAGCAACGACGAGACATACCTATTAGGTAGGCGAGGAGACGCGCAGCGCAGCCGACAAAACTATGCAAATGAAATGGAATTGGAATTTAGAAACGGCAGTACAGGGTTGCTAATGCATCCCGCAGAAATGGTTTATGTCCATATACCCATAATCCACGGTAGTATTTGCCAAAGGATTTTTCCATCGTGATAATTTCGTGGTCTTCTAACTGTTGTGCAAAGCCTGTCGCTTTTTTATTTCCAGCAACAACCCAATGGGCTGTCGTATTCGTCGCCAGATCGGGTACTTGGGGTACGTTATTACTAAAGTACACATCAAAGCCCATCAGTTGAATGGGGAATTTGCCATTCAGAATAGGACTTTGCGACATCCCTGTTAAATAAGCGGCTTTTAAATCTGATGCCATTAATGCAGTAGTCGATACCTCTGGCAGGACAATAAACATATTGCCATCCTCCCAACGATCTGCTTCTCGCAATACCACGCGCAAACGTGTCAATATTTCAATCACATTGGCTGCGGTAATTGGCACTGGGTTACCTATTTCCCCAAGTTCATAAGAGCCGGACACTTTGCCTGCACGCATACCTTTGTTGGTGGGGTGCGTTTCTAATGCCATACGCATCAAAACCTCTGGATCAATCTTGCGCTTCATATTGTCTGATGCACGCTTTAGAAAAGAATCGACCCATTTATCAGTAAAGGCGATTTGCTTTTCATCGATGCGATCAAGATTGACGTTGTAATACTTAGCACGATCAATCACCATCGTAATAGATTCACTTTCTAGCTCTTGTGTATCGAGTGCTTGCCCCTTCTGATACTCGTGAATGGCCACCTCTGGTTCAAGAAAATAAGTAATTTGATCGCCCCGTTTTTTAAGCTCACCGGTGTAATCGGTGTTGGTAATATCTCCAACCACAAATGAACAGTATCCACGTGCGATCAAACGATCACCAAACTGTGGGGTAATGAGCGTATCCGCATACTGGCTATAACCAGCAGAAGCAGTAATGGCCATTTTATTTTCCTTTAAGCAACAAGACCTTGCCTTTTGGCCTCAAAAAAATCTTTATCAAACTGCTGGAATTGCTCTTTAGTGATTCTTCCTGCACGTAACTCATGGAGTTTTGCGGAATAATCACTTTCACGATAACGGGGTAAGGCTTTCCCCGTTGGATTCACAGCGGTTCGGTCTGGGGTAGCAAACTGCGCCAAATTATTTTTTGGGGCAGCACCTTGAGTCGGTTGCATTGATGGGTTAACAACCTGGGTGGGCATAGAAGTAACAGCGCTAGAGGGCTGAAGTTGTTGCTGGGTAAACGCATTAAAGATTTCAGCAACCCGGTCTAAATCACGTGCATGGTGCGCTTGACCCAACGCTTCACCCAGTTTTAAGCTTGTGAAAGGCACAGGCCGATTCAGGTAAGCTTGCCATTCTGGATGTGTAATCGCCTGGTCAAAATTGGCTACTTTTGCACGCACGTTACTGATGAACATGGCTTCAGAGGTTTTGCCGATACGTTCATCGACTTCACCGGTGCGTGTTTTTAACTCAGCAATTTCTTTGAGTAGCGGCGCAGTTGCTTTAGCAATCAGCTTATCGGCCACGGGTGCAAAATCGCCAAACATTTCCAACTCTTCTGCCGTTAACTCCGGTACTTCTGGAACTGTTGGCTGAGGAGTAGGCTCTTTTTGTGCACGCAGCGTGGCTAACTCTTCACGTGTTGCCGCTAACATATCCACCAGTCCAGAAGCACCCCGTGCTTGATCTTTAAGATCAGCAAGTTGCTCCTCTAAACGCTTGACTTGGGCTTTATAGCGACCCTCCATACGTTTGTAGTTGGCATCTTGAGCATCAGAAGGCGCTGAGGTCTGTGCATCCTCTACCGATAAAGTGGAATCAGAAACACCTGCAATTGCAGCATCTTCTGAGGCAAGTTCTTCGGTAGAAAGTGTTTGATCCTCTTGCATCTTGGCTGAAGGTTCCGCTTGCGCTGTTTCACCAGTTAAGCTAACTGTCTCTGCCTCTTGAGTTGATGCGCTTCCATCCGCTTGAATACCATAACTCTCTAATCGTGCTTGTAACTCTCTTGGAATACCCATGTTTATTTCTCCATGTGAACCGCTAGGCGGAAGTCACAAAAAACCGCGAGGGACTGAGCCAGAGAAGCTGAACCAAATCGCGGGCATAAAAAAACCGACTCTAGGTCGGTGGCTTTTTAAAATCAGTAAAAAAATCAATCTGGCTTAGGCGTTAACATTTCCAGCACACGGTTTGCTAAATGCGCCTGTCCTTGTAAACGCCGAATATCAATCTCATTGTCTGCACGTGAGCAATCTTGCTGCACTTGTTGCACGATACCTTGTAGCCATATCAATAATTGCTCCCATTGCTCATAATGTTTTTGTAATGCCTGAATAGCTTCACGTTGTCGTGGATTGGGTACTTTCACTATTGAGGCTCCAGCGGTAATAAATCAATCGGTTTAAATCCGCTTACACTTTGGCCAAGTTGGTTAATTGCCTTTGCAAGTACATTGAATTGTTCACCATTAATCGCATCGTGCTGATATTCTCCTTTGGCGACGCAGGTCACTTGCCTAAATAATTCAGCAGGAATATTGACGACAGTGATGAGGCGGGCATCTTTTCGGGTATAGCCAAAAGATACGGCATTGGCACGAGTAACCGCTGAGTAAGTACCTAATGCGACAGACTGTATGGCCATATCTGAGACAACACTTTTATAACCTATCGCATTACCTAAATCACCTTGATTTTTACAATAAGGGCCTAGCGCAACGCCTCGAACAGGAGAATTTGTTTGTTCTCCTAGAGCTAGCCCCCCATTTTTAGCGATGGCATTAGCACCTATCGCGAAAGAATTGACCGAGGATGACTGTGAACCTATCGCAATCGCATTTTGTCCTATGGCTGTGCCGCCTATTGCAATGGCACCTGAACCTATGCTGCCATCTTCACCCTGATCAATACGACCTAAAATTGCGATGCCTCGATAAGCAACAGACCCTGTGCCGATAGCAATACCATCGGAATACACCGTAGCGCCATACCCAATGGCAATCCCATTATTAAGCTTATAGCTATTGGTGCTCACCTTGGCATTTTTACCAAGCGCAATTGCGCTATCCGTTTCAGACACCGCACCTATCCCCATTGCCAGCGCACTTTCACCGGTTGCTTTGGCATCCTGGCCTAGCGCGATACCTGTTTTATGACAGTCGCTTACCTCTATCTGAGTTTTATTACCTGTTTTAATCGCTGGCAGCGTAAACGACACGGCTAGTCCTGTTTCGTCTACTTGTAATCCCCCATTGGGTTTAACTTGTACTGTCAGCGGTGCCAAAGCTGTACCGTTACCTTGCAATCCTTTTGCAACAACAACAGGTAGTAAATCACTCAGATCGACCATATAGGTTTTTTTGTCATTGGCCAGCGTGAAGGACAGCGTATGGGTTTTAGTATCGTAGCCAACTATCTCTAAAAATTTATCGGCGGGGATACTGCTGATCGCTTGGGCAATTTTGCTGTCAACTTCACCACAGGTTGGCAAAGTGTTGTTAGGAATGTGTGGGCTGCCATCACAGCGTTTAAATATGCCTGCAATCTTGTCTGCATCAAAAGGATTGGCAGCTTTGATGCACGGAGTCATCGGTTCGCACAAATACTTTGCTAGTGCCTCTAGTGCCGCAGCATTCAGACGAATCCGCTCGACCGCTTTTTGTGGATCAATCGTAGGTGCAGGATAGTTGCCTTGCAAATCACCGCTGGCTTCTCCTGATGGAGGAAGTGTCGTTGGTGGTTTAGGCAGTTTTTTCTCAACGCATGGAATGAGTGCTTCACATAGCGCATCGGCCAATAATTTCTGTGCGCTACTGTTTTCACTGATACGTTCAGCAACCTTAGTAGGATCAACGGTGGGATTGGGATATTCACCCATTAAGTCACCACCTGCAGGCCCACTAGGCGGTAACGTTTTATGAAACTCGTCGCAGCAACTCATTGTTTGGCTCTCCAGTAAAAATTCATGCGTCATCGACGCGCGGAATTGGTGTACATAGGCAATGCCCAGTACGCCATTTAAGATAAAGCGGTAACGCCCGGGTGTTGCAATCGCAATCTGATTGCATTTGCGCGTTAAGCGTACTTGGGTTCCTCCACGCATAAAAGGGCTGAAATATTTGCCGGCACCATGGCCATCTATAGCTTGGGTGCTATAAATTGTCGTATAATGTGGCGATGACCTATCCACTGAAACAAAGACAACACATACTGAAAGTCAAAGAACGAGAAGGGCTATCGTATAGCCAAACATCGAAACGATTT
>JBIKXM010000046.1:0-6901 GCA_044355755.1 Burkholderiaceae bacterium
TGAAATTTGTGCCGCGATCAAAGATGTATTTGAGGATACACGCAGTATTCTTGAACCTGCCGGCGCTTTGGCGATTGCTGGATTAAAAAAGTATGCGCGACAACAAAAATGGCGTGACGAAAATTTGATTGCGGTTGCTTGTGGCGCAAATATGAATTTTGATCGTTTGCGTTTTGTCGCTGAACGCGCTGAAGTAGGTGAAGCTAGGGAAGCTTTGTTTGCCGTGACGATTCCTGAAAAGCGTGGCGCACTGCTAGCATTTTGTAAACTATTAGGTGACCGTAGCGTAACCGAGTTTAATTATCGAATCGCTGATGATCAAGCGGCACAAATTTTCTTAGGGGTCGCGATTCAAGATACGACAGATATCGAGGCAATGGTGCGGATATTTACGCAAGCAGGGTTTCCCACGCTGGATTTAACGCATAACGAATTAGGCAAACTGCATATTCGACATCTGGTCGGCGGACGGTCTGTGTTAGCTCAAGATGAGTTGCTGTATCGTTTTGAATTTCCTGAGCGACCTGGCGCCTTGGCGCGATTTTTGAGCGCAATGTCACCGAACTGGAATATTTCATTGTTTCATTATCGCAACCACGGTGCGGATTATGGTCGGGTCCTATTAGGACTGCAAGTGCCAAAAAATGAAAAACGTGTTTTTCGGCAATTCCTGACAGCACTTGCGTATCAATACTGGGATGAGAGTCAAAACCCAGCCTACCGCCTGTTTCTATCGATGGAGTAGGCGGATTCGCCTGAGCCGGCCATTGCACAACTCCTATGCGGCCGAAGTACTGCGTTGCGCAGTTCTTGGGTTGCGGTCCGCAACTCGTCTGGCGAGTCGAGTCGGCTAGGTTGATGTATCGCCTAGCTGCCCGACCTTCGGTCCAGATCGATGTGCCTTGTTTTTGCTCGCTCGTGACGGTTATGCAAGGGTCTGGTTAGGAGACTTTGGGTACCACTTTGACAAATTTCTTCAAAGACTGGGGCCAATCTTTTAAGAGTTTGTCAGCACAGCTTGATTGGGTATAGCGATAATGTTGCTCGATCAGTGATTTAAGTATGGCTTCATCTGATGGCGGGTGATTGATCGGCAGATTCTCAGTCTGCGAGTTTATTTCTTGTGAAGTGGTTTTGACCGGGACGATTTGTACCGTGCTGGTGTTGCAGCACAAGCTAAATAAACCTTCTTCATCATACACATAAGCAACACCGCCAGACATACCCGCAGCAAAATTGCGTCCGGTGGGGCCTAATATGAGGATGGTACCGCCAGTCATACATTCACAGCCATGATCCCCTACGCCTTCGGTGATGGCGATGGCGCCGGCATTGCAGGCCGCAAAGCGTTCTCCAGCTACGCCATTAAAGAAAGCGCTACCGCAATTTGCGCCATACAGTACGGTATTGCCTACAATGATGTTGTGTTGCGTATCGGCGTAGAAATCTTGTGGCGCGCGCACAATAATCCGCCCTCCAGATAGTCCTTTACCAACATAATCATTCGCATCGCCAGCGAGATCGAGAGTAATACCCTGGGCTAAAAACGCACCGAAAGATTGGCCTGCAGTTCCTGTTAAATGTAAGTGGATACTATCGTCTGGCAATTGCTGGTGGCTAAACTGCCGTGTAATTTCACCGGACAGTAAGGCCCCAATTGCGCGATGCGAGTTGTTAATGGTTTGTTTAATCTGAATCGGTTCGGTTAGCTCAGGTTGCTCTAGCAAGGCGTGCACCTGCGCTAGAAACTGTTGATCTAATACCTCGTCAAGCGCGTGATCTGGTGGCGCAATTTTGCGGTAGGCAGTTTGTGTTGCCAACACCGGTTGATAGAGTAGCCGTGACAGATCGATAGCTTGTGCTTTTTCGAAGAAAATATTTTGATGCATTTCGAGTAAATCAGCACGACCGATTAAATCGTCAAGGCAACGCATCCCTAGTTGCGATAGCCATCCGCGCACTTCCTCGGCAATCAGTAGAAAATAGTTTTTTATTTGTGGATTGCCATTGGTATTACTCAACAGCGTATTGGGCAAAAGGTTAAAACTAAATAATTCAGCACCTAATAATGCTGCAATAACAATATCACGACCATTATCAAAATGTCCCTCTACTTGTAGCCGTACGCGACTCCGCAGGTTGTTAATCACCAGTGTCTGTTGTGTTTCTGCTAGACCAATTTCCCATGGCGAAGCGATCGGGTTATCCCTTTTATCTAATTGACTTTGAGTGTGTTTAGTATCGTGTCCGGAAATAATAATTAAATCAGCTTTGGCTTTGGCGATACCCGCCGCAACCGTACCTACACCGCTCTGAGAAATTAATTTGGCAGCGATTTCCGCCTTTGGATTGACATTTCTGAGATCGTAAATCAGCTGGGCTAAGTCTTCAATGGAATAAATATCATGATGCGGCGAGATAGATATATTTTGACTCGATGGGTAATCAGCGATTTTTATTTCAATACAGTCCGTCTGTGCGAGTTGATTGAGTGTTAAGCCCGTGCGGTCAGCTTGAATGATTTGCGTGCGCAGTGCAGGCACGATTGATTGGCGCATGGAGATTTCATGGCTAACCATAAAGCGTTGGGCTATGGTTTCTGCTGCTTCAATTTCTGTCAACGGCAGCGGTCTGTTCAGACCACGTTGTTTTAATTGCAGTAAGTCACGCAGTGCCAAACAACGGCTATTGGGCAACTCGATAGCCGGTACGGTTGGTTTTTGTTGGGTAAAGGCCGTTTGATGTAACGCAAGTATTTCTGCCGCAATATCGAAGATGTCCAGTCCATCTATATGCGATAGCGTGCCTTTGAAATATTTATGAATCACTTTGTTGGAAATGCCGATGGCTTCAAACATTTGTGAGCCGGTATAAGACATATAGGTTGATATGCCTATCTGTGCCAGTATTTGTTGCAATCTATTGGTTATATATTCAATAAAACGCTGAATGACGTGATTGGCGGAATGATTTGCCAAGCTGATCGCCTGATGATCGGTGTGTGTTTTGTCAGCGTAAGAATCTTGACGTGCATTTTCTACTAGGATTTGCAGCGCTAGATAAGGGTGAATGGCTTCCGCACCATAGCCTGCTAGTAAGGCAAAGTGGTGTGCGGTACGGGCAGCACCGGTTTCGACAACT
Organism: Burkholderiaceae bacterium; assembly: GCA_044355755.1. Lineage (GTDB taxonomy): Bacteria > Pseudomonadota > Gammaproteobacteria > Burkholderiales > Burkholderiaceae > JADYYQ01. The sequence goes on from JBIKXM010000046.1 coordinate 3,142, forward strand.
AAGCCAGTGCTGGTGCGTAAACCAGCTGAGACTAAGTGCTGATGGATAGCAGAGGTAGCTAAGAGTATCGGGATAGCGACATGTTCACTATCAACATCGCGGTCAGATAAGACCAAGATGTTGTAATTAGATTGCACTGCATCTACAGCTTCTGCGCAGAGGGACGCGATACGTGCTTCAATCCCTTCTTTACCCCATAGGACTGGATAGCAAAGATTCAGGCGATAGGAGCAAAATTTGCCGCGCGTATAGCGTGCAATATTATGTATTTTTTCCATGCCAGCGAAGTCGAGTATGGGTTGTGCGACTTCTAATCGCATCGGCGGATTAATATTATTGATATCTAGTAAATCAGGTTTTGGCCCAATAAACGATACCAGTGACATCACAATATTTTCATATTGGGCATCAATTGGCGGATTGGTCGCTTGCGCGACCAATGGATTGAAATAATCAAACAATAATCTGTGCTCTTCCGACAGAATAGCTAAGTTGTTGCGTTGTGCGTAGCTAATTTCGTCAGTTTGGCCTTGGGCAAATTGTTTAAAAGCAGATAACTCATCTGACGAATAACCAAAGCTATAAGCAAATGTCTCAGAAAAAGTCTGATGCGCATAATCACCGGGATCATTTTGCAAACCAGAATGATCTGGTTCATCTAACAGATTGCGTTGTAGGTGCGCTAATTGATGGTTGCTCTGTTCTGGTTTGACTTCATCTAATTTGATGCGTACTGTTTCAACCCAGGCTTTGTATGGCTTAATATTTGTAATGATGTTTTTGAGGGTTTTGTCATCAATGATGTGCCCCAGCTCCATGTCGAGTAAAAACATTTTGCCTGGACGTAAGCGACCCTTATAGGCAATTTGATTCTGCTCTAAGCGTAATACACCTGCTTCAGAAGCCATAATCACCAAATCATCGCGTGTAATGTAAAAGCGTGCCGGGCGTAGCCCATTACGATCTAAAGTAGCACCTATTTGTTTGCCATCAGTGAAGATCATGGCTGCCGGGCCATCCCAAGGCTCCATCATGGCAGCATGGTACTCATAAAATGCACGGCGTTTGTCATCCATTAAAGCATGGTGCTCCCACGCCTCGGGAATCATCATCATCATGGCATGCGGTAGCTGATAACCTGACATTGTTAACAACTCTACGCAGTTGTCAAAAGAGGCGGTATCGGATTGCCCGGGATAAATGAGGGGCCATAATTTTTGTAGATCTTTCCCCAAAACAGGCGAGGCGATACTTTCAGTACGGGCATTAATCCAATTTACATTGCCTTTAATCGTATTAATTTCACCATTATGAGCAATCATGCGATAAGGATGAGCCAATTGCCACGCAGGAAAGGTATTGGTTGAAAAGCGCTGATGGACGATCGCGAAGGCTGAGATAGTACGTTGATCAACCAGATCGGCGTAATAGGCGCCGACTTGGTGTGCTAGTAATAAACCCTTGTAAATGACTGTGCGGGCAGAGAGCGAGGGGACAAAGTATTCTTTTGCATGATGTAAAGCCAAACCGCGAATAGCATGATCGGCCCGGACGCGAATGATATATAACTTGCGCTCAAAAGCATCGGTCGTCATGATATCTCGTCCGCGACCAATAAAGATTTGCCGAATAATTGGTGCGCTGGCTAATACGGTGGGTGACATCGGTAGGGCGCTGTCGACCGGGACATTACGCCAGCCAATCACCTGTTGGCCCTCCATTTTGACGACCCGTTCCAGCTCTTCAATACATGCCTGACGCGCCGCATGCTCTTTCGGTAGAAAAACCATACCTACACCGTATTCGCCGACGGGTGGCAGCGCGATGTTTTGCTGATACATCTCTTCTTGGTAGAGCTTATGTGGTATCTGAATCAAAATACCGGCACCGTCGCCCATTAAGGTATCGGTACCTACTGCACCACGATGGTCAAGATTTTGCAGGATTTTCAGACCCTGCTCAATAATAGAATGATTTGCTTGCCCTTTAATATGTGCAATAAAACCTACGCCACAAGCATCATGCTCATGGGTTGGATGGTACAGACCTTGTGCTGAATCGGTCGATGTCGGGAAATACTTCACACAATCTCCACAAATTGAAACGGATAAAATATAGTCTAAATAATGATTTTTATATTTTTTGAATTTCGGTGTTTTATAAAAAGCCTTATTTTCTCACTTATTTTTGATAATAAAACTAGGATTTAATATGTTTCGACGATATAAGCAGCTTTTCTCAGGGTTAACCTTATTGTTTTCGAGTATTTCTTTCTCTGCTTATGCTGGTTCCAGTATAGAGGCTGTTCCGACTGGGTTTGTATATTTGCGCGAAATTGCTCCAAGTATTATTCAAAATATTCGTTATGCTGGACATCATAATTTGGTCGGTCGGGCAATCAAAGGCTATCATGCGCCGGTGTGTATTTTGACCGAAGCGACAGCATTCGCTTTAGCCAAAGTGCAAATCGAATTATTACAGTCACGTCTTAGTTTAAAGGTTTTTGATTGTTATCGTCCGACGATGGCGGTTACCGACTTGCAAGCATGGAGCAAAAATCCTGAACAACAAAAGATGAAAGCAGAGTTTTATCCCCATGTCGATAAAAAAGATTTGTTCGAGCAAGGTTATCTCGCCCAGCAGTCTGATCACAGTCGTGGCAGTGCGGTCGATTTGACGGTGGTGCCGATTGGGGCGATGCCACAACACTATGCGATTGGGCAAACTTTAGTCGCTTGTACAGAGTCGGCAAATAGACGTTTTTTTGATGGTGGACTGGATTTTGGTACCGGTTATGGCTGTATGGATGAACGGTCCCATCTGGAGAATAGCGATATTTCACTGGTGGCACAGTCGAATCGCCAAATGTTACTCGATCTGATGACGAAACATGGATTTAGATCGAACGATAGCGCATGGTGGCATTTCACGTTAGAAGACGAACCTTTTCCTGAGCGTTATTTTAATTTTGAAGTGAAATAATCAGGTAGGCCGATTTGCCTTAAGTCCCTTATAGCGTATCGGTGCAGTGTTAACCGGCGCTTAAGATAATCGATAGCTGGGTTGAAAATAATGAGCGCGGAATGGTATTCAGATAACCTTGTGCAACCGCTTTTTCAATTAACTCGGCTTTATTCTTGGCGCCAAATTTACATTTGATCTGCTCAACATACTGCTCAATAGTGCGAGATGAAAGCGACAGCGTCTGTGCAATAGATTTAGCGGTTTTTCTATGTAACGTTAAAAATAATACATCAGACTCTCGTTTAGAGAGTTTGATGTCTTTTTGGTAAGTCGTGGCAAGTTCATAGCTGTTCTGCGTGCGGCCTGTCCATTTGGCTAAGGTTGAACATAATGCGTCGGAATGCGTATGGGTGATATCCAATCCATGAAAAACCGTACCTAAAATAATCGATGGCGTGTCAGCTGCATGGTGGTTATCTTGGCAGCGTTTTGGTGCGTGAGTCTCGCTTGGCTTACTCAACCATAATTTCTTGGTAAACAGATAGGTGTGCCATTGTCCATCCGCAAAGGGGTGGATATCTAAAGTTTGGAGTACCTTTTTAGAAGTAATCACAGACTGGTCTTGTTCACGAAATATTTCTGCATACGAAGCGGTTTTGCATGGCATATCAAAATCCGTCCGCCCAATCGTGTCTAGATGATGCGAGAGTCCCATGATTTTGGCATACTCAGCATTGGCATACTGAAAGGTAGAGGAGCCATCTTTGCATCCCCAACAGCCCGGGGTGGCATCAAA
>JBIKXM010000047.1:0-6873 GCA_044355755.1 Burkholderiaceae bacterium
GTTATTGACGGCGATCCCCGGAGTAACTTGTAGCAAGCCGGCCGCTGCTTTGTATTTATTTCCAAAATTAGACCCTCGTGTGTATCCTATTCAAGATGATCGGCAGTTTATTGCCGATTTATTGGTAGAGGAGCGTGTATTGTTAGTACAAGGTACGGGATTTAATTGGATTGCGCCCGATCATTTTCGCTTAGTGTTTCTACCCTATGAAGAGGAACTACAGGAAGCAATACAACGTATTGCTGCTTTTTTAGAAAGGTATAGAAGAAAGCACGGTACCGATTGCTAACTGAGTAATAACTGTAACAAGTAAGAGTCTGACAATAACAGGACTTACGCAAAATCTCCTAGTCACGTTTTTCTCGTTGTCGTGGCTGCGGGCCACAAAGATCTGCCCTGCTGTTTCACTGGCTCGATGCTGAGCAGTTCATACTGTCTGCATCACTTGGCTGGAACGCTTTTGCGTCAGTCCTACATAATGCAAATAGAGATATTAAGGAAGGGGTATATGCAGCCGATAAAAATAGGTTTGCTCGGTTTAGGTACAGTAGGGCATGCTGTATTGACGGTATTGGCGCGTAATTGTGAAGAAATTCGTAGACGTGCCGGGCGCTCGATTGAAGTCGTGATGGTAGCGAGTCGTAATGCAGCAGAAGCCGAACAAAAGCTTGCGAAAATTCCGAATATGCGTTTTCAGTGGACGAATGATGTCCAGCAAATTTTGCAGCATCCAGAGATTGATGTGGTCGTGGAATTGGTTGGTGGAGTTCAACTAGCACGTGAATGGATTATGACAGCCATTCAGCATGGCAAGCATGTAGTGACCGCTAATAAAGCGGTTCTGGCGATACATGGCAATGAAATTTTTGCCGCTGCTCAAGCAAAAGGGGTGATGATTGCTTTTGAAGCAGCAGTGGGCGGTGGGATACCGATTATTAAAGCTTTACGTGAAGGCTTATCAGCGAATCATATTCTTTCCGTAGCGGGCATTATTAATGGCACGACCAACTATATCTTGACCCACATGCAAGAAAAAGAGGTCGATTTTGAATTTGCCTTGAGACAGGCACAAAGCCTAGGTTATGCTGAAGCTGATTCACGTTTTGATATTGAAGGAATTGATGCAGCACATAAAATCAGTATTCTGAGTGCGATCGCCTTTGGTGTGCCAGTACAATTTGCCAAAGTCTATGTGGAAGGCATCGCGCGCGTGACCTTGCGCGATATTCATTACGCCGAGCATTTTGGCTATCGCATCAAACTACTCGCCATCGCCAGGCATACCAAAGCGCATGGACGCGCCGCTCTGGAACTGCGTGTTCATCCCACCTTGATTCCTAACAAATGTTTGTTGGCTAATGTTTATGGGGCGATGAATGCGGTATTGATACAGGCTGATGTGGTCGGAGCGACGATGTATTACGGAAAAGGGGCAGGAGGCGAGCCTACGGCTTCAGCGGTAATAGCTGATTTGGTTGATGTGGCACGTTTGGATAGCGCTAACCCGGACCATCGCGTACCCTATCTGGCTTTTCAACAAGATTCTTTGCTGGAAGTCCCCGTACTGCCAATGAGTGAAGTCGCTACCAGCTACTATTTACGCTTGCGTGTAATGGATAAACCTGGTGTATTAGCGGAAATTACACGTCTATTGTCACTGCATACGATATCAATCGATGCGATGAATCAACATGAAGCAATTGAAGGCGAACAACAAACAGAGGTGGTTATATTGACACATCAAACGCCAGAAAAAACCATATTACAGGCGTTAGCGGAAATTCAGTTATTACCAACCGTGTTAGCCCCAGTCATTAAAATTCGTGTTGAGACACTAGCTTGAATACCAGCGAGTCCGCTAAGAGACGCCAAGTTACGCCTCTGCGGACAGACCTAATGGTTGTGCCGATTTGCGATAACCTGACAAACGAGTCTGGCTTTCAGCTTCGAGTCTTTTGGTTAGCGATACTTGGCTGTAATGCGCTAGTTTTAATGTTGGCAATCAATTTTTGTTTATAAATTTCGTCTGCGACACGTTTAAACGTTTCTAGCTTGTGCGGTATTGCTTCAGGGCTATCTGTGTTTTCGGCTCGGACTTGAGCAATCGACTGCGCGACCCAAGCATCGAGCACATTTTGAGTGTTTTGTTGACTTTGCTGCGCTAAGAAATCGTCTATTGCTTGGTTGAGTTCGGCTCTTTCGCTATTCGATAGAGGTTGATTTGGACGCGCATGATTTTTTCTAATTACTGTTAATTTATTTAGCAGTATTCTGTTAAGGGTTTCCAGATTTTCTTTTGTCGCCAGCAAAACCAGCGCGTTCTTTTCTTGCTTGAGTCTTTCAAATGCTTCATCAATGCGTTGATTATTGATGTCATCGCTAATTTTCTCGTGTATTTTATTAAGTCCAATCGCCCTTGCAAATAAGTTGGATAGAGGCGGAATTAAGAGCGAACTCCTGGCGACAGCAAATATTCCAATACCCAAGAATGTAACCGCCAAAATGGGTACCAGCGCGATACTGCCTAAGCTTACCAGAAGCAGGCTTGTGGCAGTGATAGCGGCAACAGGTGCAACTATGACGATTGCTGCCAAGCGGAGCTTATTTTTTACATTTGAGTGCTTCCACCATAAACCGACTGTATCAAATACACGACGCAATACACCCTTTTTCCCGTTTTCAAAGTAATCATGCACCAGAGCCCCCAGTGCTTTGGTTTTATTTCTTTCGGTCTGATAAGCTAGCGCGGCGTTGACACGTTCATTCAGACCACCATTCGTATTGAGTGTCTGGATCAGTGCATTTCCTGCTACTTCAAATTCACGTTGGGTCGCTAATTTTTGCGCAATATCTTTTTCAATTTGTATTTGTCCAGCGCCTAATAATCCTTGTAATACAGGAACCACACCAGGTATCGAAATCGGCATAATATTGCCGAGCAAATTACCTAATCGATTCGCAAGATTGCCCCCGCTGATGGCCATGCTTGCACCAGCCACATAAGGGAGATAACTAATCATGTCCATTAAGGCAATCATTGCTGGAGAGAAAGAAGGAATATCCTGAGCGCCGCGAATATCTGCACGTGTGCCACTGAGTAGTTCTTTAACAATATTTTCTACCGTGCCTCTTTTCCAGGCATTGGTTAGTGTATTTTTAATTTCACTGCCAATACCAAATGACGGTGAGCTAATGATGTTAAAAAAATGGTCAATATCACCAACCAGCATTTGAGTTTGAGTCGGGTGCTGTATGGCTAATCGAGCAAATCCCATTAATTCTGTTTTTAGTTTTTTAAAAGATTTTTCTAAATTAGTAAATTCCAGCAGCTCATCCTCCACTTTTTTAGCTATTTGCTGATAATTCTCACGCAGGCCTAAGCCTTCTTGAATCGGCTCTTTTAATAAGTGAATTAAATCTTGGTAAGCGTGTGTAAGCGTTTTGCCTTGAAGTGCAAGCTGCATTCTGATCTCAAATTGATGCGGTAATAACCTTGCATCTAATTTATGATTAACCCAGCTTTGCCAGCTGACTTGCTCTGGATATCCGCCATTTTTTTCCGCACGCTGTTGCTCTTTTTGCAAATCGAGTAGATTACTTCGGAAGTTGATGCGTACTTGATTAAGCTCTCGTTGAATTTGTTGATGCTCATTTTTCCAGGCACGGTAGGTAGTTAATTTTTCATTGTTAATTGAACTATTGAGCAAATCCGAAAACTTTTGCTCTTGCGAAAGCGAGCTGGATGGGCTCCGTAAATATCCAGAAAATTCTATTTCTATTTTTTCCCTAAGCTGAATCGGCTCAGCGTGTTTTTGTAGCCTATTGGTCAAGGCTAGTGTGTCATCAATATTTTTAGTGAGGGCAGTTGCTTTCGCGTTATATTTCTGAAGGTTATCATCAGCACGAGTTTGATGGATAGTCTTTTGTGCTCGATTTTCCAATGCAAAAAGTTTTTTACCCGCGGTTATTTGAGATACAAGTCGTTTTTGTGTTTGATCAATATTTTTTGCAAGCGAGTCTAGTTTTTCTTGTTGCTGCAAAAATCGCATGATTAAGGTTTTCTCAGCCGATATTTTTTGCCGCTCTTGATCTAATATGTTTTGCTGACTACTGGAATGCACTAAGTCCATCAATAGCGGTTGATATTTTTCTAATATCAATAGTCGCGCTTTTAAGTTGTTCAGGTAGTCAGTGGAGATCACATTATCACTCGGGACAAGCTCCTGAATAGTCATTGGATTAAAAATTGTTTTGTGCGTTTGCAAAACGTCAGTCGGCCAATTACCTATTGCTGCTTGATTTGACGCTAATTCCGCGAACTCATCTTCAAGAGAATAATAGGGGTTTGTCTGTGCTAATACTTTTTCACGTTGTATGAGATGCACTTGCAGTAAGTGATTTATCGTTTCATCACTTGACTGGAAGAAGTTAAACGTTTCTTTTTCTGTGTTAGAAAAGGGCTTAGTTTGTAACAGTACTTTGTAATAATGTTGCAGCGCAATCGTAAGCTGATGGCGCATCTGCTCATCTGTCTTGCGGCTGTCTTCTAAGGAGTCAATCTGTTTCTTAGCTTCGGTAATATTATTTTTATTAAGATGAGTTAATAAATTGAAGTAGCGGATCCGATTGGTAGCTTGTTCCTCAAGAATCGCATTAGCTACCTCTTTGATGGGGAAAAACAGCTGCAACACCGTTACAAATGCTTCAAGGTCTTTCGGAAGCGGTTTGCCGTATTTAAGTACAGCGATTAATGCCTGAGAAAGTTGCTGCTCAGTGACGGTTGATAATAAAGAGTTGCCTATTTTTTGCTTTAATTCATATAACCAAATACAGTGTTCATCTTCAATTGGCTCCAGATCGAGAGGATTATGTTGGTGAATATGGTTAATATAATTCTCTACCGACGTGCGTGCTGACCTTAAGTTATTTTCTTGCCCTTTGATTGTATCAATTGTTTGTTGCATGCCTTCGATACGCGATTGAAGTGTCTGAACTTGCAGCACTGTAGTGGCAATGTACTCAGGCGGAGTAGGGAGTCGCATTAACCTGTTCGCTTGGTCTGCAATATGTACTAGCTGCTTTTGCAACGCAGTCAAGGCGCTGGTAGTTGCATGCACACGTTCTTGCGCCAACACATTGGATAAGCAAATGGAATTAAGGATTTTCAGATCGTGTATCGTGCGTACTAAATTATTTGCGTTTTTGTTATAGCGAGCGATAGCCTTATCAAAATTTGCTAACGGATGCCCTGGTCTTACCCAAGAGGCTATCCAGTGAGACCAGGTACTTGAAAGTGTATCGGCTTTAAGGGGTAAGTCTTGGCTGTTTTGAGCAAGCGTATCCAGGAGTTTTTTTAATACATCTAATTTTTGCTCAAGAGGGTCGTTAAACTTTGAATTTGGTGTGCTATTTTTTTGTAGATGATGCGTAACTGGACGAATAGCCGTAGAAGATTGCCCTGACAATGAGGCGCGTCGTACTTTGGAAGATAGTGTTTCTGTCGCATTATGGACATGACTCGGTTTGAGCGCAATAGCCGGGGAAGAGTTTGCACGCTTTAACCGGGAGCCATGAGTAATATGACTTGATACAGGTATATTGGCCGCAACGGCGTGATTGACTACTGGGGACCCTGGCATGATTAATTCCGTCTTTTTTACAACTTGAAAGCAGGGTACATGGATTTTAGATAATATGACTTGCAAAAAACGCTCATAAAAGGGTTTACCCTTGTGTAAACCTGATGATTTCCAGTCATTTTTGTTGATTTTGGTATATTCCAGCCTCTATTAAGACTATTTCCTATTCCGACTTATGCGTTATCTTTCAACTCGTTATACAGCTGATACAAGTCAGGTCGCCTCATTTTTTTTTTCAGAGATATTGTTGAAAGGCTTGGCTGATGATGGTGGCTTATTTTTGCCTGAGCATTATCCGCACATCAGCCGATCTGAGTTAGATAGTTGGCGTACATTGAGTTATGCGCAACTAGCCGCACGCATATTGGGAAAATTTATTACCGACATTGATACGACGGTAATCGAGCGCTTGTGTGCCCAAACCTATACCAAGGACACTTTTTGCCATACTCGCGCAGTAGAAGAAGCTGAGCAAATTACACCAATTCATTGGTTAGGTGAAGAACAAGGCGCGCAACTGGGTTTGTTATGTCTATCTTACGGCCCAACCTTGGCATTTAAAGATATCGCGATGCAGTTGTTGGGCAGTTTTTTTGAGTATGCTTTATCAAAAAACAATCAGACTTTGAATATTTTAGGCGCGACTTCTGGCGATACTGGTAGTGCTGCAGAATACGCGATGTGTAAACGCAAGGGTATACGGGTGTTTATGCTTTCGCCTTATCAGCGTATGACCGCATTTCAAACTGCGCAAATGTTTAGCTTAGATGCGCCAAATATTTTTAATATTGCCATTCAGGGCGTATTTGATGATTGTCAAGACATCGTCAAAGCGGTATCAAGTGATTTAGCATTTAAGTCAGACTATCATATTGGCACAGTCAATTCGATTAACTGGGCACGCTTATTATTTCAAGTCGTTTACTATTTTCGGGCTTACTTAGCGGCAACTGATAACAGTCAGCAACGGGTTTCCTTTGCTGTCCCATCCGGCAATTTTGGCAATGTTTGTGCTGGGCATATTGCGCGTATGATGGGTCTACCGATTGCCAAGTTAGTTGTTGCTACGAATGAAAATGATGTATTGGATGAATTTTTTCGTACCGGTGTTTATCGTATACGGGGTACGACAGACACCTTAGCGACCTCAAGCCCCTCAATGGATATTTCTAAAGCATCAAATTTTGAGCGCTTTATTGCTGATTTATTTCAGCGTGATGGACAAAAAGTGGCG
>JBIKXM010000048.1:0-6830 GCA_044355755.1 Burkholderiaceae bacterium
CGTCAAAACCAAAGTGCATTCTTCATAAAAAGGATCTAAATAGGCTGTTCGCGCATCTGGTATTAAAAGCATGTCGGATGCCTCAATGCCTTTCCAACCAGCAATTGATGACCCGTCAAAAGAGTGTCCATATTCAAACTTATCCGCATTAAAATGGGAAACGGGTACAGACACATGCTGTTGCTTTCCCCTGGTATCGGTAAATCTGAGATCAACAAACTTCACGCTATGGTCCTGCACCATTTGCATCACATCTGCAACGCCTTTTGACATACTCTCTCTCCTAATCAAATTGAAGCAAAGCTCTACCGTTAATTTTCTACCATTTCATGGCGTTAGCAATAAAATAATCTTGAGTTTATCAAATCAGCAAAATAAATATTTAAACAAGCAACCGAGCTCTATACAAAGACATCCTTGCAAAACATGCGTTTGGTGTGAGCACATAAACCTGTGCGACAGCCAAGAAACTCAGACAGAGTCTTTTTGCACATCCCTAAACCATGAAATCTTACTCGAAATCCTTACAAAAGCTTTATGCACTTCGTAAACTAGCTAAACTTACGACTATTTAGTTTTAATTTAGTTACCCCTCTTATGAAGCCTTTAGAGATCACAGCAGATCAGCCCGTACAAAAACATCGCTTTTGTATAGCCCCTATGATGGACTGGACTGATCGACATTGCCGCTTTTTACATCGCATATTAAGTCGTAAGATTTTGTTGTATACCGAAATGGTGACCACGGGTGCACTGTTATACGGAGATGTCTCCAAACATCTCGATTTTGATAGCACTGAACATCCCGTAGCGCTACAACTCGGTGGCAATGAACCTTACGACCTAGCACAAGCGGCTAAACTAGGAGAACGTTGGGGTTATCGCGAGATTAATCTGAATTGTGGCTGCCCTTCTTCTAGGGTGCAGCAAGGTGCGTTTGGTGCCACCTTAATGTCTCATCCACAACGAGTTAGAGAATGTATTGAGGCTATCCAGAATGTGTGTAGCTTGCCAGTCACCGTTAAACATCGTATTGGCTTAAATAATATTGATAGTTATGATTTTGTCAGAGATTTTGTTGGCACGGTAGCCCAATCCGGCTGCGAGACATTTATTGTGCACGCGCGTAGCGCCATTTTATCTGGACTGAGCCCCAAAGAAAATCGCGACATCCCACCACTGAAATATGAATATGCTTATCAGCTGAAACAGGATTTTCCGATGCTGCAAATTGTTTTAAACGGTGGCATCACGACAACCGAAGCAATCAAACACCATTGGCAATATGTAGATGGCATCATGATTGGCCGCCATGCTTATCACCAGCCTTATTTTTTAGCAGATGCTGATAATCTGATCAGCCATCAAGATATGCCCATCATCAGCAGAGAAGAGGTCGAGGAAAAATTTTGTGCTTATGCTTGCACGCAACTCGCTCTAGGCACACCAGTTGCTCACCTCATACGACACGTACTGGGTCTATATCATGGACAAGCCGGCGCACGTAATTGGCGACGTATTCTGTCAGATCACCATGCCTTGGCAGCGATTCGGCATGCTCGTGACCTTATCTCTTTATTCAAAAAGGCACGCCAGGAATTAAACAATGGCTGGTCTTCTCAATGAACTACTGCAACGTAACACAAAATTTATCAGCTAGCATCTTATTGCACCGTAGCGATTTTGCTCCAAAGAAATAGTAGCAATCTACTAATTTTTATGTTTCGTCAATATCTTGAACAAGAGCAAGCAGCGATTAGCAGCTTGAAAAAATGCTGCCATGCAGCAGTCACTGATATCAGCATCTCTCAAAAATAAGTCCACGCACAACTAGCAAGTGCAAGGACGAAACCCTCAGCCAGAGAAGATAAAAAAATAGCCTACTCATGAGTAGGCTATTTTTTCTAAAGCAATCTAACTTATTGCTTTTGCTTTTCTGTGTGAGCTGCATCAGCTGGCTGATGTGCTGCTTCAGGCGCAGCTTCAGTAGTCTGAGGAGCTGCTGGTGCTGCTTCTTGGTTATGTTGCATGGTTTCTGCAGGTGCAGGAGTGGTTTCTGTAGGTTGAGCCTCTTCTTTTTTGCTACATGCAGCAATGCTCATAGCAGCGATAAGAGAAACAATTAGCAGGGACTTCTTCATTGTTTTCGTCCTTTTAGGAAATAAGTGAAACATAAGTAAAAAATGCCAGTCTAGTACAAAATGGCAAGCCATACCTGGATTTTATCAGTTTAACTTCTCCTCTGACTAGCTGGAGGCGAAATTATAGATGAATAAAAAGTCTTATGGGTATAGCTAAAACAATATTAGTTAAATTTTGTATTTTCCTGGAGCGGGAGACGAGTCTCGAACTCGCGACCTCAGGCTTGGGAAGCCGGCGCTCTACCAACTGAGCTACTCCCGCTATAAAGTGCATAATATTACATCAATGCACAACTTGTTCAAAGACAAACTCACCATTTTTAATATCAACAGGTACCACATCATTGGGAGCAAATTTGCCTTGTAATATGAGCTTGGACAAAGGCGTTTCGATTTGCTGTTGGATTGCACGCTTTAATGGACGAGCCCCAAACACCGGGTCATATCCCGCATTAGCAATCTGACTTAACGCTGCCTCACCCACTTCCAAGTGCATATCCATACGCGCTAAACGCTGCCCCAAAAGCTTCAGTTGGATTTGCGCAATGTCTTTTATATGTTGCTGCGCTAACGCATGGAACACGACTACTTCATCAATACGATTAAGGAACTCTGGCCGAAAATGCTGGCGTACCTCTTGCCATACCGCACCCTTGATTATCTCTTGTGGCTCATGACTCATAGACTGAATTAGATGCGAACCTAAATTAGAAGTCATGACAATCACGGTGTTTTTGAAATCTACTGTACGCCCTTGTCCATCTGTCATTCTGCCTTCATCTAATAACTGTAATAAAACATTAAAGACTTCAGGATGCGCTTTCTCAATCTCATCCAGCAAAACAACGCTGTATGGCTTGCGCCGTACAGCTTCTGTTAAGTACCCGCCTTCCTCATATCCGACGTAACCTGGAGGCGCACCAATCAAGCGAGCCACAGAATGTTTTTCCATAAACTCGCTCATATCAATTCTAATTAAATGCGTTTCACTATCGAATAAGAATTCAGCCAGCGCCTTGCACAACTCTGTTTTACCGACGCCGGTTGGCCCCAAAAACATAAACGAACCATAAGGTCTTGTTTCTTCTGCCAAACCAGCACGTGAACGACGAATGGCATCTGCAACCGCAGTAATCGCTTCATCTTGACCGATCACACGCTGATGCAGGCTAATCTCCATACTGAGCAATTTATCGCGCTCACCTTGCAGCATTTTTGCTATTGGAATACCTGTCATACGCGATACCACCTCCGCAATTTCTTCGCTACCAACTTGCGTACGGAGTAACTTGTTTTGTGTCAGGGGATGAGCTAGGTCGGCTTCATCGCTACTAGCTGCTTTCAGTTTAGCCTCAAGCTCTGGCATTTTGCCGTATTGCAATTCAGCGACTTTATCAAGCTTGCCTTCACGTTGTAAGCGTGTCATCTCAGCTTTCACTTTATCAATTTTTTCCTTAATCTGCGCGGCACCTTGTGCCGCGCCTTTTTCTGCTTTCCAAATTTCTTCGAGATCAGCATATTCACGTTGTAAGCGAGTAATTTCCTGCTCGATTAATTCCAAACGCTTTTTTGAAGCCTCGTCGGTTTCTTTACGGACTGCTTCACGCTCAATTTTTAATTGAATTAGGCGTCGGTCTAATTTGTCCATCACTTCAGGCTTAGAATCAATTTCCATCTTAATGCGCGCAGCCGCTTCATCAATCAAATCAATTGCCTTATCGGGCAGAAAACGATCAGTAATGTAACGGTATGATAATTCGGCGGCTGCAACGATTGCCGGGTCGGTAATCTCGACACCGTGATGCAACTCATATTTCTCCTGTAATCCACGTAATATCGCTATGGTCGCTTCTACGCTGGGTTCATCAACAATAATCCGTTGGAAACGCCGTTCTAACGCAGCGTCTTTTTCAATATATTTACGATATTCATCTAGGGTTGTTGCGCCAATACAGTGCAACTCACCGCGAGCTAATGCTGGCTTTAACATATTCCCGGCATCTATCGCGCCCTCCGCTTTACCGGCCCCCACCATGGTATGTAATTCATCAATAAAAACGATAGTCTGCCCTTGGTCTTTAGCAATTTCGGTTAATACACTTTTTAAGCGCTCTTCAAACTCACCGCGGTATTTTGCTCCGGCGAGTAATGCAGCCATATCCAGTACTAACAACCGTTTATTCTTTAGCGATTCTGGTACTTCACCATTTACAATGCGCTGTGCCAGACCTTCTACAATCGCAGTTTTCCCTACGCCTGGCTCACCTATCAACACTGGATTATTTTTTGTGCGCCGCTGCAATATTTGAATTGCACGGCGAATTTCATCGTCACGCCCAATCACAGGGTCAAGTTTTTGTTGACGTGCACGCTCGGTTAAGTCCAAGCAAAATTTCTTTAAGGCGTCACGCTGATCCTCGGCAGTATGACTACTCACCGTCTCGCCGCCGCGCACCAAATTAATAGCCGTCTCCAATGCCACTTTAGTTAATGCATGACTACGCAATAATTTACCTGCCTCACCAGCATCGTCAACGAGCGCCAGCAGGAATAATTCGCTAGCAATAAACTGGTCCCCCCGTTTAATCGCTAATTTTTCAGATTGATTTAGTAAATTATTCAATTCTCGACTCACTTGAACTTCGCCACCCTGTATTTGAGGAAAACGACGTAACATGGCTTGCAAAGATTCAATTAAGCCAGCGCTATTGGTCAATCCAGCACGCTCTAATAAATGTTTAGTAGCTGAATCCACCTGCATTAACATCGCCAATAACATATGCTGCGGCTCAATATAGGCATGATCATTCGCCAAAGCTAATGTTTGCGCCTCTGCCAAAGCCTCTTGGAATTTAGTCGTTAATTTATCAATACGCATTATGTGATCCTCAAGAAAAACAACATTCGAGCAAAATTGAAATCATCCGATGCCAAACTTTGGGATTAATCTACTATTTTCAAGCGCATGCGCCAGTGTATTTAGGTGCCGCTACTAAAAATCATTTGACAAGACAGTATAAGTGTTTACACTTATTTACATCGTTTCATAAAAGCATCAAAGACTTGCTCATCCGTAGTTTCTAAGAAAAAGGAGAACAGTATGAGCCGTTTTCGCGAATCGATTTTGACAGCAATCAAAAAGTGCTTTAATCCCGCTGTTATTCATCATATATATCTGGGAGATTCGCTTTTTTTCTTGCCCGGACACTACCCTCCTGCGAAAAAAACCCTTCAAAACCTCTCTCAGGTAAATCATCACAAGACATCGCAGTCACTGCTTCAGAATAAATAGCAGCACATTTTTCTAATTCAACCCCTCAAAAAATGGACGAGCACAAAACTATGGTGAATGTTTTGTGCTGCCTGATCTTATTATCTGTGCTAGATCGGTCAAACGCCCTTACCGAGCTTTTTAGATGTAATCCTTAGATCAAAGAAATAGCACAGTCCAGCTGCAAGCCTCTTGTGTGAAACATACGTTACTTATCCTGCCTTTTGTGTCGGGCTGCACAAGGCACGATAGCAATCATATTGCATTGCGGAAATTCTGACATCGACTGCAACTGTACTGGTATAGCTTTCATTTTTCTTCCGTTTATTTAACCTTTGCTTCGCTCATACCAGCGCACACTAAAAAATAATTATGCGGCTACTACTCAGTCGGTTTTATACTATCGGCCGACAATTCATTGCATCATCACTTACGCTTTAGCCATTACCATTCCGCCAAAACCTTAAACGTGAAAAAAATCTCAACTTCTGAATATTTAACTATCTGTGGACTACGCTATCACATCAGACATTGGGGAGAAAACGGTCATCCAAAACTTTTTTTGCTACATGGCTGGATGGATGTTGCTGCGTCATTTCAATTTGTGGTTGATGAATTGGCAAAAGATTGGCACATCATAGCCCCCGACTGGCGAGGTTTTGGCTACAGTGAATGGACAAAAAACGCTTGTTATTGGTTCCCAGACTATCTGGCTGACTTAGAGGCGATGCTCAATCACTATGCACATGCTGAAGCAATCAATTTAGTAGGACATAGCATGGGCGGTAATATTGCTTTGCTCTATGCAGGCATACGTCCACACCGCATTCGCCGTTTAATCAATTTGGAGGGGTTCGGCATGCTACCAAGTCGTGCTGAACAAGCCCCAAGCCATTACGCAAAATGGCTCGATCAATTAACCAGCGGAAAAAACATGCGTAGCTATGACAGCCTTGATCAAGTGATTGAGCGCTTACAGAAAAATAATCCCCGGCTATCGTCCAACAAAGCACGCTTTTTAGCTGAACATTGGGCACATCAAAACGCTGATGGCAAATGGAAAATTTTAGGTGACCCAGCGCATAAAATCATCAACCATCTGTTGTATCGCCTGGAAGAAGCACAAGCTTGCTGGGCCAATATCAGTGCCCCAGTATTGCATGTGGAAGCATTGCAAACAGAAATGTATACCTGGTTTTCTAAAAGTGCCGCTACTGCGCCGTCAATGGAGTTGTTTCGCCAGCGTTTTGATGTCATCCCAATACGCTATGATTTTTTTATTGATCATGCAGGTCACATGGTGCACCATGATCAACCCAAACAGGTCGCTAAGTTAATAGAAGATTTCTGTAGCGATACATACACCCAGTTATTTAGCGAGCACCGTCATATATCCATCTAAGTAAATGTTCGAAAAT
>JBIKXM010000049.1:0-6818 GCA_044355755.1 Burkholderiaceae bacterium
TGGTATTTGGATAGCCAAGTAGGCATAAACAACGGCACTACCTAATGCTATAAAACAACTTTGCATCAGTTCATTTGGGTCCAACAAAACGTGGTCAAATAAGGTTTGACCTACGCCTACAATAAGATACAGCAACATCAATTTGACACCTGTACTGACTGCGTACTGGAGGTATTTGGTAGCAAAATCTGTTGTCCAACGTGAACCACCAAAGCCAAGCAGGATTACACCTGCTCCGATCGTGATATATGACTCTATTAACGTTACCAGCAGTTGCATAGCGACAAATAAAAAAGATAAAAATATCATTATCGCTATGAAAGCTACGGGTAAAATGACTGCTAAAGATTCTAATAAATTTAGTTTCTGCATTAAACCAAATGCAGATAAAGCTAAATCTACACCTGTTGCTGCGATGCCATCTGGAGTGACTGAACCTGATTTACCAACTTCTACCCCAATGTGCATAAACGAATGGATAATGGCAGGAATCCATGTATCGCTGAATTTAAGCAGTGACCAGAAAAATCCTATTGTGAAGAATTTTTTAGCTAGGCTAGTGACGATTTCGCTTACATCACTTTTCTCTAGCACATAAATCACAGAAGACCATCCAAAATCAACTAATACCAATAACCAAAAAAGTCTTTCTGCATAGACCTTAATTGCAGTGTACCAAGTATTCTGCAATGGTTTAAATATATCACTTATACGGTCTAAAACATGAAATTTAGGTAGTAGCGTTTGTGCGCCTGAAACATCCGCATAAGCATGTAGTGGGAAACTGAATACAACAACTACACATAATAACCACCATAACAGACTAGCATGGTAGTCTACTTGGTGATTATTATTGCTTTTCATAGCAACAGTATTAGAAGCGGCAGATCGCACCGATTATCCCTCAGTCTTTCTTGACTCTATTGTCAGGTAGATTACCAAAGACCTTTTTCAGGCCTTCTTCTTTTGATGCAACTTTCTCATCTTCCCCGTCAGTTTTCTTGATCCTGGTGCCATTTAAATTTCCATAGACTTTATCTACAGATTCTTTTTGAGCTTGTTTTTTCTTCCCCTCTTCATTAGAGCAAGCGGATAGTGTTATGATTGCCAGTAAAAGAACAATAAAACTGCGCAACATTTTGCCTCCATATCTATTTCTGAGTATCTCGTTTAATCCTTGTGCCAGGCAAATTACCAAAAACCTTTTGCAAATTTGCTTTCTTCGCATCATTCTCGCTTTGTTGCCCAGCAACAAATGAATTTTGTGATTGCATTTGTGCCATTTGAAGCTGACGCAATTTTTGCAGTTGTCCGACCATTTGTAAACCAACTGCATTGCCAGCTTGCAACGCTTGCAATTGCCCTTGGGCTGTTTGTGATTTATTTGCCAATTCAGCCATCAAGCCGCCTTCTGTTGCAAAATCATCGGCATGTGCTGAGATCAATGCTAGGGAATTTTTGACAGAATCAAGGGTATTATCAGACCAATCACGATAGGCACGCTGAAAATCAAGATTCCCTGCGGCACCAGAATAGCCAGGGTGTAGATTTCTAAATTGATGATCAATATTAGCTAAGGTATAGCTTGTCTTTTGACCCGCAATAACAATGCGTCGTAGATCATTAAAGGTTTTCGCCATGCGCTTATCTACCCATAGCTTTTGAGCAGCTTGATCAAGCAACTGACTAGGGGTCATTTGCACTAAGTTCCTCAGCATAGCTTGATATTGTTGAATTTGCGTGGCTGTTTGACTAACCAACTCGACATGACTTGCAACAAGTTGGACGTTATTCATTAGTTGTGTCATCTCTGTTGCGCCTGCAACAGCACCTGACGCATTAACCGTCGAATGTACAAAAAATGACAGCCATAATAAAAAAAGCCTAAAGTATCGCAAGTGGCACCTTTCTTAAAAGAAGACGGCACGTTGATGAAGTTTACTTACTGCACAACTAATATTTTTAGCTGCACTTTTCAAGCATTTCCATACTGATATAGCAAAAAACGCAAAGAAAAATGTGATCACGTAAACAACGGCTTTGATTAAAAACAAGATCACTGGAAAAGCTATTAAGAAAAAAGCAAAGGTTGTCATCGATTGTCCTCCATCTCTTTTTTATATTATAGTATAAAAATGTCTTTATTGTCTATATCAAGCCGCCTCGCCAAATTCTTTTTCAACTTGATTAATCCATCCATGCAATGAACTGCCCCACGGCTTATTAACCGCGCAATGCCTTAACCATTCCACTACCCATTTTTCCTTGTGTTTTGCGATTAAAGCGCGTGCTATCGCCACATCCTCTACCCCAGATACACCAACAAATGACAAACAAAGTGGCCCTAAAGCAAGATTAAACATTCTTTTTCCAAGAGGGGATACATAATAGTAATCAAGCTTGGGCGTAGCATGGGCAATCATTTCGATTTGGTGTCGATTCAAGCCAATAGCACGATATTGTTCAAATGATTCATCGTTACAGGCTGAAGCATTAGCCAAGAAAATTTTAGTCAAGCAACTTTCGTAAACAACATCGCGGATAGCACTATTTCCGACGTCGGAAACAGATTGCGTGGCAAATATAACCGCACAATTCTTTTTACGCAGAATTTTAAGCCACTCTTTGATTTTTTCTTTGAACATAGGGTGTTGCAACATCAGCCAAGCTTCGTCCAATATAAGTAATGTTGGAGAGCCATCAAGACGTCTTTCAACGCAATGAAATAGGTAAAGTAGCACTGGAACAGAATAGCGGTCACTCATTCTCATTAGATGCTCCATTTCAAATACTTGAAAACGAGATGCCCCTAAATTATCCATAATTGCATCCAGCATTGAATTGTTGCCCGATAATGTATACGCTTGAATGGCTAATTGGATCTCTTTATCTTGTACAGCCGCAGAAAAATCAGTCATTGACCGGCGATCAGCCTCGCTATTAGCCAAGATCAATAAGGCATCACGCACCGCGTTTCTATGGTGAGGCTTGACTTCCACTCCTTGCAATATAAGAAGCGTTTCTATATAGTCTTCTGCCCATATACATTCTGCTGGCTCATCTACTCTGCTCAATGGGCAAAATGCTATCGTCTGTTGTTCGCTTGCAATATCGTAATAATCACCATTTACAGCATGGCACAAAGCAAATGATGAATAACCTTTCTCAAATTTAAATACATTAGCATTGGGATAGCGTAAATGCTGTGCAGCTATCAATTCAAGTAAAGTCGATTTACCACTGCCCGGTGGGCCAAAAACAAGTGTATGCCCGACATCTTGTACGTGATGCGTTAAACGAAATGGCGTGTTACCTGTTGTTGCCGCATATAAAAGGGGAGCGCTATTAGGAGGATAAAAATGGCAAGGATGTTTCGATAGCCCAGGCCAAGTTGCTGTGGTTGGAATAAGGTGAGCAAGGTTCAGAGAATGCAGAATTGGCCTACGTACATTCTCGTAACCATGGCCAGGCAAACTACCCAAATAAGCTTCAACAGCATTGATTGTCTCAGCTCGGCATGAAAAACCTAAATTCTCAATTAATTTCCTACATGCTAGCGCATTTTGATCTAATTTTTGTGTATCTTCATCCATTAATAGAACGACACTTGTATAGTGCCCAAACTTAACCAAACCTGATGCTACTTCTGACATTGCGGTTTGTGCATCGGACATCATTGCTACAGCATCTTCGTCAGCAGCACCTGAATTTGTATTCAATATTTGGTCGCGTAGTCCACGTATCTTTTGTTTCCATTTTTTACGTAGACTATCAAGCAATCCCCTGCCTTCTTCCTTATCTAAAAAAATAAACCTTGTATTCCAGCGATAATGAATCGGTAATGTGTTTAAAGCATTTAATATGCCTGGAAAACTTTCTGATGGGAACCCTTCTATAGAGATCACTCGAATATGTTTCTCCCCTACTCTGGGATGGTTACCGCCAATAAAATCTTGTCCGCCAATTAAAGTGTCGGCATCAATATTGGCTGGGGGACGAATTAAATTTTGTTTGATACCAGTGACGCAATACCGCAAGTATCCATATAAATCATCCACCATAACTGTTTTATTACTTGTTTCATCCTGTACAGGATGACATCGCATTCTATTAACATGTTCAAAAATATTTTTAAGCGATGCTTCAATTTCGTGCATGTCATGCTGAAATTTTTTGACTATTTGATCACGTAGAGATTTTTCTTTTTTGATTAGGTCTTGGCTTCTTTCAAATAACCATGTACGTGCCTTACTTTCTAGCTCGAGCGGAGGCAGATAAGTGAAAACCATTGCATATAAGCTTTCAAAATGGTGTTCTGCATGGTTATACTGAACTCGACGCTCTTGATCCATTAAACGAGCAATAGGAGAAATAAACGCTCCTTCTGGCATATAACCAATCGCCTCTCCACGAATCGCATCAATATGTACCATCCACCCTGATCCGAAGCGAGACAATATTTTGTTCAGACGAGCCGCAATGGATTCTAGTTCTGCATTTGCAGCTGATGCTGTATCTGTCCCTCGATAGAAAATACCAGCAATAAGCTCACCACCTTTCCCTAGCATCACACCATCGTCGATAGGTGTTGCGTAGCGCAGTAAGTCGGAGAACCCCTGTGTGTTATCACGATATTCACGCTGCATACCGCCACTACCAGACCAGATAGAGTACAAAATAATGCCACTGATCACCAATACAATCATCAACCAAAATCCCATAAGTTATTCCTTATTTTTCAACTTCTCTCTATTTGAAATCTCGAATTGGACTTTGAAAGGCACCAAACCGGCCTCGTGCAGGATAAAAGCCTTTATGTCCCCTATATTTAAGATGCCTCAAAAAAACTTTCCATGCGTGTGAATCCTCTTTTGCCATCCGCCTAAACAAAAAAAGAAAAAAGCAAAGCATAGACAATCCGACTGGAAGGCCAATAAAAAAAGTAAATCGAAATGTCAATAAAAAAATGAAATATGCAGACAAAATAAGGCTCACAATAATTGGCCCTCTCTCCGCCCCCATAAACATCATTGGTCGTGTAGCGGCACTGTGAATCACAACCTTCGTCAATTCATTTCTATGGTGGCTCATAATCTATTATTGATACCCCTGGCACGATGCCGCAACGGCATCCATTTTTGAAGCAACCCATCCAACAATCGCGGGTCCACCGAAAATAATACTTACTGCAATAATAATATTGACCATCTTTCTAGAAATACCCGCTATCTCTTCTCCCCATAGAAACGCAGCGCCCAAGGCAAAAAAAGCAATCGTACAAATAGCCAGAGCTGCTGGCCCATTAAAGATATTTGCCAAACCACACAATGGTTTTGCAATTGACCACGCAGATGCCATATTTGAATATGTCAAAAGGATAATCAAGCATAAATATTTATTCGTACCGCCAAGATATCGAGAAAAGAGATTCTTCATTTTATTTATTCGTCATGTGTTGAAAATAAAATATCTTTTAGTTCTTGGTCATCATCAAACCAACCATTTCCAGATAGACCTATTTCGTCTTCTAATAACCGACAAATAGCAATCGCTGCTTTAGCAGGGTCTCCATTAGAGCGGATAGCCTCCTCTATGCTTTGGCGAAATCTCATAAATTTTCCTTTAAAATTTTCATGAATAATATTTCTTCTAGATAAGCAAAAAACTTCAGAAAGACTATATTTGTGTCAATTGATAACGACGATTAATCGAGTCATACCCATCTACAAACATTAATTCACGCACTTTTCTTCCAGCCTCAATAGATGATTCCTGATCTATAAAAATAACCAAATCTACTGCCTCAGCAATCAGCATGGGATTGACGACATTGACGGCCTCTTGAATCAGTTGCTCCAATCGAATTAATCCAGCCTCACAATCGTTCGCATGTACAGTTGCCAAACCACCTGGGTGCCCAGTATTCCATGCTTTCAATAAAGCTAATGCTTCCCCCCCTCGTACTTCTCCTACAATAATCCGATCTGGTCGCAAACGCATTGTTGCGCGTAATAGCCGCGTCATATCGACGTTGGCATTAGAACGCATTTGCACCATGTTTTCAGCTTGGCACTGTATTTCCCCTGTATCTTCTATCAACACAATACGTTGCTCTTTACTAACACATGCAATCCCATGAAGCGCGGCATTCACTAACGTTGTTTTCCCTGAGCCAGTTGAACCGACAATTAAAATATTTTTTCGTAACTCAATTGCTAGCTTGATAATGTCATAATGCGATTTACCGTGAACAGCTTTTAAAAAATCAACTTGCTTCTCACGCTTACGGTTTATCGGATCATTCATATCGCTCAAAATACCCGAATCGCGATAATCCTCTAAGGTAAACGCCAGAATTGCTTTTTTACGAATAGCAAATGCGGGCGCCGCTACAATAGGAGAAATAATCCCCTCAAAACGACTTCCATCGAGCGGCAATTCCCCTTCCAAAATAGGACTATCAGCATTAACAACCGTACCCAACATTGATGCAATAGAAGTAAAAAACTTCATGGATTGAGATACTGGCATACGATAACCAAGCTTGCTCATGCCATGACCTAATCGATCAATCCAAACTTGACCATCAGGATTCAGCATTAACTCAATAACATTAGGGTCATTAAGAGCAGAAAGGCATACTGCACCAAGATCTCTACGCAACCCCTCCTTCAGTCGTTCTGTACTTTGGTCACGCAAAGAATGTAGCTGACCTAATGGCTTATCAAGCACATTATTTCCATCAGCAACCGTTAACATCGATATCACCCCTATTTCTTTCATAAGAATTATTGATACCTTACACTGGTGTTATAAAT
>JBIKXM010000050.1:0-6816 GCA_044355755.1 Burkholderiaceae bacterium
TGTCGCTTGTATGCGTAAACTGCTTTCTATTCTTAACGCGATGGTAAAAACCGGAACTACTTGGAATGATCAATTTCACCAAGCAAATCCTAAATGCGCTTGACTTCTAAGACAGTTGCTTGTGCATAACAAGCATCCTACTATCGGTTAAACTTTAACCGATAGCTTGATTGAGTTAATACTAGAGATGACAGTATTGACTGGTCGACTTGCCAAATCGGCATATACCTTTCAGTAAATCCATTTGCTTTCAAAGCAAAGAAACGAATTGTCTCCCCTTCGATTAAGCCTATCGGTTGATTGTTTTTATTCATCACGTAATGGCCTTGATGGTTTTCGATAATATGGCGGATTTGTAGGCTTCTTTTTTCTTTAGCTTCATTTGCGTCTTTGTTCTCTTGATCCTGCCTGACTTGGAAAGCGAAATCTTGATTTTTAGAAAGTAGCGCGACTAAATAAGCTTTAACCGTTTTAGAACCTTTACTTGCAAGTGGTTGAAGGTATTTCCAAGCGAAGTTCATGACGTCTTCAAGACGTTTTTGCTTTTGTTTGGCAATTTTCATCAACCAACAAATCGTTTTAGGAGACAAGCCAAGCCAGGTGAGTTTAACAAGAGGTTTGGGTAAGTTGGTTTCAGGATCGAGCTTCTGGATGCTTGATTTTTTTGCGGATGGGTTCGAGAAAGAATTTTGCGTGTCAGGTGATTCTTCGATAGAAGGTGCTAGGTAGTTTACAATGTTCTCTATATAGCCGTCTCCCATTTTAGAAGACGGCTGGTTGTTAATAACTTTTTTAGTTTTGTTTAAGTTGAGTAAGTGGATAGCTTTTTCTGTGAGATGGAGGCGACTAATGTGAAAGCGTCCATTCTGGGCATTGCGAAGTTGTGTTTCGCGTTCAATGTATCCCTTTTTAAAGAGTTCAGCGAGACCTCTATACAATGCTGAGTCTGAGTTTAATCTCGCTTGTTCGCGCAGTGTGGCACGCTTTGGCCAAATGACGCTCATTGGTGATCGGACTTTAACAAAAGCAAGAATACCGGAAAGTGCCGCCCGCGCGGTGCGACCTAAATCCATGACAGCGGTTTTTTGGAAGCAAAGATGTTGTGCTTGAATGAGCAGTAAGGGCAGGGTGGTCGGCCCAGTAGAGACGAGTGTAGCACTTGAGTTCATGAGAATCTCCTTTTTTTAGGTAAAGAAATCCCATAAGTGCTTGACTTCAACTTTTTAAGAAACTATTATTCTCAAAACCAATCTCGTAGCAAAGATTGAGGTGTTGATACGTCAAGCACCGCAGAAGCTCAAGGCGCCAACCTTGGGCTTTTGTTTTAGGGACTGTTTTTTCTTAAATAAGAGTTAATCGATAACTGATTTCCTTTTTTATGGTGATAGATTCATCTCTTTTTTAGTTTTTTTCCACTTCTCTTTCTATTAAATCAACTAATCTATGGTGCCACTCTGGAGAATCAAAACCTTTATGGAAATTTAACGTAAAGGTTTTATTACTCTTGTTTTGTATGGTGCAGATTGAGTGTTCCCCACGTTTGATTACGTGTTCTATTTTCTGAGACTCATTTTGAAGAAATTCATTCTTCTTGAGAAAAGCAACGACGCTTTTTTGGTCAAGTTCGCCAGCGATGATTTTTTCTAGCCCAAGAATAAGTTTATCTTCGTCTGCTTTGAGTGATGCTATTTTCTGAGCAGCAGCTGAGCCAATTAAGTTTGGATGTTTTTCTAATAATTCCTTTGCCCTTGGAGGTAATTTTTCAAAAGCAAAGTAGAACACAACAAGTGTTTTAGAAATCCCAGCATCTTTGGCTAAAGCATCGTAAGATTGTCCTGTGCGCTGTCGGATCGCTGAGAAGCCTTTGTACTTTTCGAAATCAGGAAGGTCAGGGGCCATTAGATTGTCGAAAAAGATGCGCTTTTGCGCTTCTTGATCATCCATTGGCCTGATGATGGCTTCTATTTCTGTGCGTCCAAGTTGTTTAAAAGCTTCGACTCTGTGATGGCCAGCGATAATTTCGAACTTGTCTTTACTAGTATCACTTGGTCTGACGACGATAGGTGTTGTAAGTTCGTTAAGTGCTAAATGCTCGGCCAATTCATTAACTCGATTTAAATCGAGTTTACGAGTTTGGAGATGTGAATTTAATAGTTCTATGAGCTTTAGTTTTGTTGGTCTACCAAGGCTTTTAACTAACTCATTTTCAAGATGTTCAGCCCTAGCTTCTGCTTCGTCCATCCTGTTTTTTGCGTCTATGAACATTGCTGGCGCAGTTTTAAGATGTTTTTCATCTGTTTTTTTTATCTCCCTAGCTTTTATGCCGGAGGTTTTTGCTCCAAGTTTGTCGTAAATATTCATTGGTTGCTTTCCCATGTTAGAGCAAGTTGATCGATAACAAAGTCTGTGAGGCGATCAAGAGGTTCTTTATAACGCCGATAGGCTTCTACGCTACCATCTGGTTTAGAGAGATCATAGATAGTCTTCAATTGGGCTGATGCAAGTCGAGCTGCTGTACTTTCAGGTATTTCAATGCCGCTAAGATATGTTCCGTAAGCCTGCCTCATCCAGGTTTTGACTAATCTAGAAATTTCGTTGGCTTGAACTTTTGTGAATAATATTGTGACGAAGTCATAAACTTTTTCTTTAGCTTGTGGAAGGGTATCGACTAGCTCAGCAAAAATTCCCCAAAATTGAACGCTAGAAGCAAAGTCAAGCGCATCAGGTGGGCAAGGCATAATGAGGCCATCGGCTGCAATCATCGCATTGACTGTGAGGTGTGAGAGACTCGGTGAAGTATCAATTAAGATGATGTCAAACTGAGAACGAAGAGGCTCTATCCCATTTTTTAAGACTTCCCAAAATTTAAATCCACGCTGGCTCATCGCTTTTGCTGGAAGGGCAAACTCAGCGGCCAGTAGACCACTAGATGCAGGGATGATAGATAAATTATGCCAGTATGTTTCTTGGATTGCGTAAGATAAGTCTGGGTGATCACCATGAATAAAAGGCATGATGGTCTGTTCAATATCAACATCTTGCTCTGGACTGATGCCAACTAATTGAGTTGCTGTTCCTTGTCCATCGCAATCAATAATTAGAGCTTTGAGACCGCGTAACGTAGTACCTTGACCGAGCGAAACAGTGGTGCTTGTTTTGGCTACACCACCTTTATAGTTGCATACAGAAATAACTTTTCCAAGTTGATCAGCTGGTCTAGAAGGATACTTTCCAATGGCCTTAACCCATTTAATAGCATCTTCTAAAGAATATTCTTTTGCTCTTGACCCTTCACTTCTAAGACCATTTGGGAGGTTAAGTTTTTGAGCAAGATACTTGATTTGTGTTCTGTCTACTTTACATAAGTCAGCTATCCCTGAGCTCGTAAAGGTTGGAGCAATTTTGCGCGGATGTGGTTCAATCATTGCCTCACGAACCTGAGATAATACATCCGCCGCTGTATTTGCAAGCTGCTCAAGACAATCCATGCTAACTTTTTCTATAGACATATCCATTCTTCTTTAGTGGAAATTTCCGATTTCATAGAAATATACCACAAAAAGCGGAAATATCTATGTTTATAGATAGGGTCGTATTGTTGTTGATGAATAAGCAACATGTTGATTTATATATTTTCAGCATAAAAAGGCTAATTTCTTGAATTTGTTCGATAACTATCTAAGTTGATAATATTTTTGCTTTCCTCTGTATTTGCCATTTGATTTGATGTGTTATCTTTTTCGGAGATAAGGTTTTTTATTTCAACGGAAAGTTTTCTACCTTTTATAAAGCCAGATTGATAGGCGATTTTCCAAATGTCTTCATGAGAAACGGTTGAAAACATGTCAATGTTTTTACAAATGTATTCGCCAGAGTAAATTTCTGACGTTTTTGGATTGGCAATTTTGTATAAATTGTTCCTTAAAGTTTCTGTGACACGATACTTGTCGTTTTTTTCTTTAAGTATGTATTCATGCAAATGGATGTCCATTAGGTGAATAGGATTGATTGCGGATAGCATGCTGTGATTATTCAATATGTCAAAGTAGGTAACTTTGATGTAGTCATGACTTCCGTACTGTTTAAAGACATAAAAGGTATGACCCTTCTCATTGTCAAAAAATTTTTCACTAAGAGCGAGCTGATAAGGTGGATTAAAAACAGAAATCAGCCATTTTTTCAAAGCAATCAGCATTTATTTGTCCCCAAAACTCATTTTTTAAAGCTAACCCCTACTAGGTAGATGTTTAAAAATCAGGTATTGATAATATATCATGTTTACATGATAGCATTAGTGTTATATTATTAGCAACATGATTAAATATCGAATGACAGATGAATAACAAGGTTTCGAACATGGTTGGCGATGATGGTAATAGCACAACGATGCTATTAACTGCCAGAAACTTAGTCTATCTAATGGGCAAGAAAGGGATTGATATTGCTACCCTAAGCGATGCGACACAGTTAGGTACGGCGACTATTGGGAGCTTGCGTCGTGGTATAGGCAATCCAACGCTATCAACATTGCTTACATTAGCGAAATTTTTTGATGTAAGTCTTAGTGAATTGACTGAGGTTGATCTAACTAGTCAAAAAGCTAAATCGAGTCATTTAGCAAAAGAAATACCACTCATAAAGATAAATGATTTAACTAAATTTCTTGATCGAGCGCTTGAAAACTATGAAACCTATGCGACAGAGATAGAAGAAGTATGTGGTCGCTCTTATTTTGCAGTATTAATCAACAATGATTCTCTATACCCACAATTCTCGATGGGTACGATTTTCATTATTGCAAAAAATGAGGAGCCTTACGATGGCGATACGGTCTTGGTAAAGGTAGGCAACCATGCACCTTGTTTTAGAAAAATATTTATTGATGGCGATAATTATTTATTTTCACCAATAACAATAGAAAACGATGTTTCGCCTTCTATATACCAGCATTACAAACTTGTTGGTGTTGTATTAAAAGCAGTTAAAACTTTTTCAGAGAGATAAGAAATAGGTTGCGTGCCTTATGCAAGAAAATCATTCTCACAGCAGTAGTAAAGATAGCTTCAGGTTATACGGCCTGATAGTTGGGCTAACAGTGACGATCATGATCGTTTGTGACACCTTGGTTTACAAGGTGATCGATATTTACGGTATGAAAATTACCGCAAGCGGCATTATTTTTTCTTTGTGCTATTTACTTTCAACGATTTCTACCGAGGTGTATGGATACAAATTGGGTGGAAGGACTGTTTGGATCATCGTAATTTGCCAAACGGTTTTTGTATTACTAATTAATCTTGCTGCCATTGTTCAGGTCGATCAAAACACAATCGCACAAAATTACTACGCTCTATTTAATGAGTTTTGGCGAGTGATGGTCGGTACGTGGATATCTGTGCCTGCGTCTTATTTTTGCAATGGGGCGATTGTTTCAAGGTTAAAGGTTTACTTTAATGGGCGATTATTCATTGTGAGGTATATGTTGTCGTCTATGGTCGCTCAGGCAGTTTTATTGCTTACTGCTTATCCAATTAGCCTTTCTTCTAAATATCAAACTGGAGAACTTGCAAACATTATATTTACAACATGGTCTTATAAAATATTGATGTCAATTATTTTACTGCCACTGGGTATTTATTTGGTCAGTGTGATTAAACGCATAGAAAAAACTGACTATTACGATTGGCAAGTTTCTTATAACCCGCTTCGCGTATTCGGAGACAGCAGTGCAGGAAGAAATTTTTATCAACAGACCTAAAGGTCAAATAAATATAACCCAAATTACTGATATGCATTTGTTTGCAGATAAAAATCAGCAATTGCATGGACACTGTACCTATCAAAATTTATCAGATACGGTTGATTACTTGATTGCATCAGAACCCATTCCGCACTTTGTATTAGTAACGGGTGATATTAGCCAGGATGAATCACAGGAGTCTTATCAATTTTCTAGAAAGCAATTCGAGAGGTTGAATTTACCAGTCTATTGGATTCATGGAAATCATGATGATGAGGCCAAGGTGAAGTCAGTTTTTGAGGGTTCTACTCGTCTTAAGAAACTCGACCATGTTTCTACAAAACTCTGGGACTTTATTGCCATTAATACATGCCGACCTGGAACAGATGATGGTTATATCGATGAAAGCGAACTAGTGAATTTTTTTCGGAAAGTCAATCTAGCAAAAACACAGCACAAAAAAATTGTTGTTGTTATGCACCATCATCCTTATCCAGTATCAACGCCATTAGTTGATGCTTGCATGTTAAAAAAAGCTGATCATTTTTTAGAAAAAATAAAGCAGCAAGATGAGATCAAATTAATCATCTGTGGGCATGTGCATGGAGATTACAAGATTCATTATGGTACTCAAATAATAGAGTCATGTCCTGCAACGTCCTTTCAGTGGGAAAAGGGGACTAGCCTACTGAAAACAGAAAGTAAGAAAGGGTTTAAGCGTTTTTCATTTTATGAAGATACTTACCAGTCGTCTGTTGTCTTTATATAGGGCGAATCACGAAAATCCGCTTTGAGATATAGACATACAGTACGTTAATTATTACCGATAAATAACGACAAGATGAGCAGACAAACTAACGTATTGATTCATTGGGGCAGGGCATATCATTCGATTCCAGATTTGGATGTTGATTTGCCGATAGAGGTACTTGATAAATTAGGTGCCCGCGTCCAAGATGCTTACCCAGAAATTTTGATATGGCCTGAGATCGTTGCAGCAGAAGCGTACCTTTATTTTTTATCCGAGTGTTTTAGCGTTGTACCAGAACAGGCATTGTTAAAAACAGTTCGTAGAG
>JBIKXM010000160.1:0-3974 GCA_044355755.1 Burkholderiaceae bacterium
CTTTGTCTTTTAAACTGCTCGGGTACATCTTGTCCTTCTCTCACTTCTCTTTTCAACCGCTTGATTCTCTCATACAACTTTTTTCAAGACGGGTTCTTATAATGTCAACAATCAATTCTTGCAGCTAAACTCAAGCGCAACGAACCAAATGATTAATGGCGTTGGGTTAAGCATTATCCAGACAGGGCAGGGGATTAATGTAATCCGTGGCAGTACAACAGTAGATGTGATTGGCAATAGCTTTAGCATGGGCCAAGCGATTCCATTTGATGTATATTATCAACGTCAGTCTGGCAGTGGTCCGGTAACGATGCCTGGTGCATTTATGAGTATGGCAAATTTCACGTTGACGTATCAGTAAGGTACTAGTGCGTTGATCGGCTGATTAAAGAGGGCGTATGACTTTACGCAGTAAGGTTTGCCCTTGGTAGATGAGCCCGTTGCAAAACCTACTACACACAGCAAGTATGGTGTTGCATGGTGCTCAAAAACGCAGTTTCAGCGCACGCTAACTTTGCGCATAAAATTTATGCGGGGACTAAATGCTGATGTACTAAGTTGTACACGCTGTTTTCTGCGGTTCCACGGTTTGCCTGGCCAGGCAAACCGTTTCGATAAAATCCCATGCAGCACTACTGCGCGAAAGCACATCCTTGCGCATGCGACTTGTATTGTGGCTGCACAGTAAGTTATGCAATGGTTTTTTAGGCTGCTCACTCCAGTTATGCAATCGTCTCTTAAGCCACAATGCGAGCGGGATACATTTATATCCGTCTTATCAAGGGGGTTGCTCGGCTTTGGCCTGTCTTAATTATCTAGCTACTTTTCTTGGAAGATTTTTAGCGCTTGCTGAAAATCAGTCAAGGTGGTTGCATTTAATAATACCTTAAGGTGCTGGTTTAGATCAGCCTGTTTGGCCTGCACAATTTCCTGTTTGACATCGAGTAACTGCGTTGGGTGCATCGAGAATTCGCGTAAGCCCATCCCCAGTAAGAGCCTTGTCATGCTTGGGTCGCCGGCCATTTCACCGCAGACAGCAACGGGTAAGTTGTATTTATTGGCTTGCTGAATCGTGCTGGCAATCAGTTGTAGTACAGCTGGGTGTAACGGGTCATACAAATGAGCGACTTCACTGTCAGTACGGTCTATGGCTAAGGTATATTGAATCAAATCGTTGGTGCCGATAGATAAAAAATCGAGGTGCGTGCTGAGTAAAGGCAAAGTGAGCACGGAAGCCGGAATTTCAATCATTGCGCCTACTTTGATCTGCGAGTCATAAGCGTGCCCGGCAACTTTCAATTCTTCTTGAGCCCGTTTAAGCAGTATAAGTGTTTGTTGAATTTCTGCCAGATGGGCAATCATCGGCAGTAAGATTTTTATTGGGCCATAGGCGGAGGCGCGCAATATGGCACGTAACTGAGTCAAAAAAATCTGTGGTTCACAGAGTGACCAGCGAATAGCACGTAGACCTAGGGCTGGGTTGGCACATGTTACTGTTGCATCATTATGGTTGAGTAGTTTGTCGGCGCCGATATCAATTGTACGAATCGTCACAGGAAAACCTCGCATCGCCTCTACAGCACTCCGATATGCCAGAAATTGCTCTTCCTCATTAGGTAACTCGGCCTCACGATTCATAAATAAAAATTCTGAGCGAAATAAGCCAATTCCTACAGCACCCGCTGCAAGCGCATGCGGTGCATCTTCTGGCATTTCAATATTCGCAAATAATTCTATAGTTATCCCATCTTCGGTTTGAGTAGGGGTATGACGCAGATGCTCCAGCTGTTTACGTGCTTGCTGGCTTGCACGTTGGCGTTGTCGATATTCATCCAGTGTTTTGTCACAGGGGTCAACAATCACGATCCCTACGTCACCATCGATGATTAATAGATCATCTTGACGGATTAACTCGCTGGCATGCTGTAAGCCAAGCGTAGCAGGGATGTCTAGGCTACGTGCCATGATCGCGGTATGCGAATTTTTGCCACCTAGGTCAGTGAGGAACCCGGCAAAAATTTCGTGCTTAAATTGCAGCATATCGGCTGGAGAAATATCATGGGCCACCACGATTAAGGCCGTAGCAGTTTGTGTCGGTGGGTCGTTGAGGGGCGGCTCCTCTGCGACCTGTGCCAGTTTTTTAAAAACCCGTTCGGCGACTTGTTCGATATCTGCTTTGCGTTCCCGCAAATACGGGTCTTCTATTTCTTCAAACTGCTGTACCAAATTTTCCAGTTCAGTGGCAAGCGCCCATTCCGCGTTATATCCTCTTTGGTTAATAAGTACTTCGGGTGCTTTACTTAACATCTCATCATGCAGAATCATGCTGTGTAGATTCAGAAACGCAGCCATTTCTTCGGGCGCGTCTTTCGGCAACGTGTCGCGTAAAGTATTGAATTCTGCATGAACCGCCGCAATTGCTTGGCGCAATCTGGCAATTTCATCCTTGACTTGGGTAGGCTCGATAAAATAGTGGCGAACTTCTAAAGCAGCCTGGGCGATGAAATGCGCTCGGCCAATCGCTATGCCGCGAGAGACTGGAATGCCGGTTAATGTAAAGGACACGGTGTTCTCCCTAATGCCATTAAGCTATGCGCCCATTTTGTGGTTATAGGACTGATATCAAACTGCCCCAGCTAACTAATATATCGCCGGTTTAGGTGCCGCATAAGATTCGCAGCAAAGCACTGGCGCAGCGAGGCTACACTACCAAGATTTACTCGCTATACCGTTGATAGGTGCCATGCGCTATAGATTGCACGGTCTACGTTGGTATAGCTTGCTCGAGTAAGTTTGGATAAGCCCGAGCTGAAAAGTTTTCCTCACGACTCTGAAAAAATGCAATTGCATGCAATCTAAACTAGTTTTGCCTATAAGGCTATACGGCAATACCTTAAGTCATTGCTTTGCTTACACAATAGTTGTGTATTGTCTAATTTTTATTCATTTTCTCCAAACCGATTCTGAAATAATTCACTGATAGCTTCCAGTGCCGCCATTTCATCGCTACCCTCTATTTCTAATATTAAGGAGGTTCCAAAGCCAGCTGCCAGCATCATGACTCCCATGATACTTTTTGCATTGACACGGCGGTTGTCGCGTATTAGCCATATTTGACTGGAAAATTGGCTAGCTAGTTGGGTTAATTTAGCTGAAGCACGAGCGTGCAGGCCTAGTTTATTGATTAAGGTAAGTGTTGTTTGTTGCATAGGATTAAATGATGCGCATCACGCCCTGGGTACCACCCGTAAGCGCAGCTTGTATAAGTACTTCGATGGGACGCGACCGATAAGCGATCGCTTTGAGTAGCATAGGCAGGTTGACACCGGCCAAGACGGATAAATTTTTCTCTCTGGCGACTTGTGCAGCGATATTAGCTGGGGTGGCGCCACATAAATCTGTAAGCAAGATCGCGCTATTAAGTTGAATCACGGTGCCTACTTGTTGCTTGATAAGATTCACCATATTGTCAGGGTCTGCATCTGGCGTGATATCAAAAGCGAGCGCGCGTGCAATATGGCTTTCATAAACATGTTCGGCGCACTTGAGCAATGTCTGTGCAAGAGGGGCGTGGGCGACGATGATAATGCCTGCCATAAGTATTATTTTTAAAAGGAAAGGTGCTATTTTATTCCAGAGCGTTCTCAAATAGGACATTCACAAAACTGTTTTGGATATGTTGCTCTTGCACCGCACATCTGTGCTTATATATGCAGGCGGTTGCGCACCTGTAGCCCCGCTTCGCTGTGCTGGCTCCATGACAGAAAGGCTACGCAGATCATACTGGCTGGGTCGGTACGCCATACCTAGGCCATATTGCGTCACTTTTGTCAAAAATGCTCTAAGCCGTGTTTATCTTTGCATGTTGATTTTTCGGCGGATATTCGCGACATACTTTTCTGCATAATTTTGCGTAGAGCTGTATTTTCCAATCATCATAAAGCGCTTTGGCAAATTTTTTCTAAGGCAGTAAG
>JBIKXM010000256.1:0-2774 GCA_044355755.1 Burkholderiaceae bacterium
ATGGAAGCAGCATCGACCTGTGTTTGCTGGTGAATTTCACGAAAACAGGTTGGACTCGTAATATTAATTTCAGTCAGATAAGAGCCGATGATATCAATGCCGGCAATAAGTATGCCGCGTTGCCACAGAATGGGTGCCAGTGTTTGTGCAATTTCCAGATCACGTCCAGTTAAAGGCTGTGCTATCCCAGTACCGCCTACGGCTAAATTGCCGCGCACTTCGCCTGGGGCGGGGATGCGTGCTAAGGCAACCGGGATAACTTGGCCTGCAATTAATAAAATACGTTTATCACCTTGCTGAATTTCTGGGATAAATTGTTGCGCCATCAAATTGCGTGCACCTTGCTGTCCTACAGTTTCAATAATGGCACTTAAATTTAAGCCATCTGGTTTGACGCGAAATACACCGGTGCCTCCCATGCCATCCAAAGGTTTAACAATGATATCTTGATACTTTTGATGGAACGCACGTAGTTGTGCCAGGCTATGTGAGACCATTGTCGGTGGCGTGAATTGGGGGAATTCTGCGATTGCCAATTTTTCAGAGTGATCACGTAACGCACGCGGCTCATTGAAGATTCTGGCACCTTGCCGTTGCGCATGGGACAGTAACCAAGTAGCCGTGACATATTCCAGATCAAACGGTGGATCTTTACGCATCAGCACAACATCGACATCTTGTAAGCGAATCATCTCGGGTGCTGCTAAGTGGTACCACTGAGCCGCTGTCTCGGGCATGAGTGTCAGTAAATGCGCCGATGCATATACTTGGTTGTGATCTAAAGTGAGTTGGTCTGCCTGACACACATACAAAATATGCTCGCGCTCAACTGCGGCCTGCATCATGGCATAAGTCGAGTCTTTAGCGATATTGAAATGCGCTAACGGGTCAGTAATAAAGAGAATACGTAATGGTTGCATAATTTAGTGGTGAGCCAATGCAAGAGTGAGCGGCGCCGTATTTTCTAATTCAATCGCAGCGGCCAGTGCGGCAAGCCTAGCGATGACGCCGTACATATAAAAACGATTTGGTGCAATGATGCCAGGCTGCACTTTAGGGTCAGGTAAGACATTTTTGTCGAATGCCAAAGGCACAAAATGCATGCCAGGGGCATTCAAGTTTTCATCGACGCCACGTTGTGTGTGCACTCGATAAAAGCCACTGACCACATAACGATCAATCATATATACCACTGGTTCAGCGACAGCATCATCGACTCTTTCAAAAGAATGTACACCCTCTTGAATGATGACGTTGCTAACAGCTAAGCCTTCTTTGACGACACTCATCTTATTACGTTCTTTGCGATTTAATTGTGATAATTCGCTCGGATCTTTGACAGTCATAATGCCCATGCCATAGGTGCCAGCATCCGCTTTGACAACTACGTAGGGCGTTTCTTGGATATTATGTTCACGGTATTTGGCAATGATTTTTTTTAAAATCATGTCAACACGTGCCTGTAGTTCTTCTTCCCCTTTACGATCCTGAAAATCGATATTACTGCATTGGGTAAAGAGCGGGTTAATCAGCCAAGGATCGATATCAATCAGCTGTGCAAAATTATTTGCAACTTGATCATAGGCAGAAAAATGGGCTGATTTGAGACGTGTTGACCATCCTGCATGTAACGGCGGTAGTACCGTTTGTCCTTGTATATTTTGCAAGATCGCAGGCACCCCAGCAGAAAGATCATTGTTGAGCAAAATAACGCAAGGGTCAAAATCAACCAGTCCTAAGCGCTCTTGGTGCGTACCAAAGCGAATTAGCGGCTCTAACAAAATCTGCTGATCATCAGGTAAAGCGATAGTCGTTGGTTCGGTGACCTCTTCGGATAGACTGCCAAGACGGACATTCAGCCCGGCTTGACGTAAGATCGCGGACAGGCACGCAACATTTTTTAAATAAAAAAGATTACGTGTATGGCGTTCGGGAATCAGCAATATATTTTTTGCATCTGGGCAAATTTTTTCAATTGTCGCGGTGACAGCTTGTACGGCTAGTGGCAAAGTATCTGCCGCTAAATTATTGAAGCCACCCGGAAATAAATTTGTATCAATCGGCGCGAGCTTAAATCCGGCATTGCGCAAGTCTACCGAGCTATAAAAAGGGGGAGGATGTTTTTGCCATGCAAGGCGCAACCAGCGCTCAATAGTTGGCATGGATGTCAGTAGTTTTTTTTCCAGATCTAACAAAGGCCCCGTTAGGGTTGTCTTCAAATATGGAACCATGTTTTGTCCCTGTCAGTTATTAGAAGGGCGCAAGCTTAACCGATTTATCCGAATCCTTTAAGTATTAAAAAATGTAACTTCAATTTGTACGCTCGGTGGCAAATAAAATCGCCATTCAAGTGCAACCATAGGGATATATCGTCACAAGCTGTTACGTCTTTACACAGACACAGATAAAGTAAGCATATTTGTGCTAGATTTAGCTTCATTTTTAGTTTCAAGAGGGGGTTTTTATGAAACCAAGTGATTTTTTTGACAATATGCAGCAAAAATTGGGCCAGTGGTTTGAACACTCACCGGCTGCAGAAGTTAAACAAATGGTGCAAACGATGGTGCAGCAGGGGTTGAATAAGCTTGATCTAGTGACGCGCGAGGAGTTTGATGTGCAAGCAAAAGTATTGGCACGTACACGCGAGCGATTAGAGGCATTAGAAGCTAAGGTAACTGAATTGGAAGCAGCGCAGTCAACTCCGCAAGCGGATGAATAGTTAATATATGGCAGTAGCGATCTTGAAAAGCCGGGCGCTTGCAGGTATGCAAGCG
>JBIKXM010000051.1:0-6747 GCA_044355755.1 Burkholderiaceae bacterium
AAACTGAATCACTTCGCCTTGCGCACCAAACTTTTTATCAAAGCAACCCAGATGGCTTATTCTGAACTTCAAGCCATGCGGGCTGCGTAACATCAGTTAGTAAAAGAGCAAATGTGTATAGCCAAATAGATAAGATGCTGGAGCAAAATAAAAACTGTTTCAAATTACTAACAAAAAGCAGTATGGGTGTAGATGTTAATTTGGCGGATTTAAAAATCCCAGCTTTTACGACGACTAAATTGGAAAAGTATTGTGCTTTAGCTTATCAGCAGGCTAACGGTAAAAGATAAGCTCGTAGTTTAAACGCACGAAGACCGTGTACAACTGACTGTGCACCCCAAATACTGTGTTGCGCGGCCTTGAGCCTGCTCGCTACAGTTGTGCATTTGTTGGATACGGCGGCTGGTACGGGAGTTTCAAGCTTGGGTGCGAATTTGCTGATATAGCGACATAATCAGTGCCACATCACGAGTCGATATTTTATTGTCTGGCGGGCTTCTTAGTAATGCTTCTAAATGGCCGATTCTAGGCTCAATCGCACCAAAAAAGAGTATCTGTTGGTTTTGGATTATTACGATCGAGGGTAGGTTTTCAATATCCAAATCGTCTGGCATCAGTTCAACATCTTCAATGTCGACCCAATAAAATGCAGGTACCGTGGATGTATTTTTTTTTTCTAATAACACGCGAAATTCACGGCAAGCAGTACACCATTCGGCACAAAAAATAATAAGGTCAGTACGATCGGTTATCACGGTCTATATAAAAATTCAGATTAGCACATTGGTATTGCGGGAGCTAACAACGGGCATATTTTTACGTCAAGCTTGATGGAGTAGTTATAGGTTAATTCTGAATTAAACGGTTCTGATTTTCTCTAATAATTGTGTGGTCGAACGGCCATGCATAAACGGAATAGCCACGGCTTCCCCCCCCCAGCTACGGATTTTTTTCGTTTCTTCCAATGACTCGATATCATAGTCGCCACCTTTAACATAAATATCGGGGCGAATTTTTTCGATTAATTGAATTGGTGTTGACTCGGAAAATAAAATAACTAGATCTACCGACGCTAATGCAGCTAACATGGCCATGCGGTCATCTGCACAGTTGATCGGTCGCTCCGGGCCTTTGTTTAAGGTGCGCACAGAGGCATCGCTGTTCACCCCAACGATCAGAAAAGCACCCAATGTTCGTGCCTGAGCCAGATAGGTCACGTGTCCGCGATGCAGGATGTCAAACACACCATTAGTGAAAATTAAAGGTCTGGGTAGATTATTAGCCAAAATAGTGGGTAGGGCAGCCGCAGAACATATTTTATTTTCAAATTGCGGCGTGTTGGTACGAGTAAGCCTAGTGTTGAGCATAACGTTATTTTTTCGGTGAGGCGCTTGGTGTTGCTTCAGTATCAGACATCGGAGTGGTTTGCATATCTGCCTTTTCGGTGGACATATTCGGTTGCATGGTGACCGCTTGAGCAATTTGTTCAAATTGGGTTTGTAGCATTTGCCACCATAGCGTAGCCGCATCTGGCTGGCTTGCTTGAGTAGCAGTCTGTTGCTCAGTCGTGTGGTGAATAGGTTGACTGAATGCATTTAATGCTGACAGGGTATTGCGCTGTATTTCCATAGCCTGAATCGTGTTATGTAATAAATTCATATTTAAGTTCAGCCATGCGGAGACCGCTTTTAGATCGGTAATACGCTTATCTAATTCTTCGATTGACATCGGCGGTAGTGCGAGCTGTCCCAAGCCCGGTATGCCAGTCGGATTGTTTTTCCAAAACTCTTGTAAGTTTTGATAAAAATCAGTGAAAGGTGGATTATTCATCAATTTTTTTTAAATCTTTGTGAAGAGGGCTAACGGTTTGTTCAATCGCACCAAAAATCGATTGCCCATCAGGCAAAAACATTTCTATTTTGACGGTATCACCAAATTTCATGAAGTCTGTTTGCGCATTTCCGTGTTCGAGTATTTCTAACATACGCTTTTCAGCGATACAAGCATAACCTCGGCTACGATCTATATTTGAAATAGTACCTGAGCCAACGATGCTCCCTGCGCGTATATTGCGTGTGCGGCATATATGGGTAATTAATTGAGCAAAATTAAAAACCATATCATCACCGCAATGGGGGCTGCCTACTTCTTTTTGATTCCAACGGATATGGATCGGGAGATGGACGGTGCAATCTTGCCAATGATGACCTAATTCATCCGGTGTGACAGCAAC
Organism: Burkholderiaceae bacterium; assembly: GCA_044355755.1. GTDB lineage: Bacteria > Pseudomonadota > Gammaproteobacteria > Burkholderiales > Burkholderiaceae > JADYYQ01. Next base: position 2,234 of record JBIKXM010000051.1, read on the forward strand.
AGGTGAAAACGCGGTAGCGGGCTTGCTTTGGAAGAAACCAAAGCCTTTGGCGAGTTCAGAGGGAATTAAATTGCGTAATGAAATATCGTTGACCAACATTAATAGACGGATACTTTCAGCGGCTTGTTGAGTTGAGCAGGCCATTGGTACATCATCGGTAATAATTGCGACTTCGGCTTCAAAGTCAATACCATGCGCTTCATCGACACATACAATATCATCTGTGGCGCCCAGGAAATCATCGCTACCACCTTGATAAATTAATGGGTCGCGCCAAAATTCGGCGGGCATTTCTGCGCCGCGTGCTTTGCGCACCAATTCTACGTGGTTGACATAGGCTGAACCATCTGCCCATTGATAGGCGCGTGGTAAGGGTGCTAAACATTGTGTACTGTCAAATGGAAAACTATGTAAGGCAGTATGTTGATTTAACTCGTTGTACAGCGTTTCTAGTTGTGGTGCTAAAAAATCCCAATCATCTAAGACGCTTTGTAGCGTGGGCGCAATATCAGTGGCAAAATGAGCTTGACGTAAATCACGTGAAACCACGATAAGTTGGCCATCGCGTGACCCATCTTTGTAACTGGCAAGTTTCATGTTTTAAATTTCAACTTTAATGGATTAAATTTATTTTGCTGAAGCATTTGTCTATTCTCTATGTATCTAACAAAACGGGTAATTTACTGCTTATTTTATTAGTAGTCTTACTCTTACATATTATTGCGTTACGTTTTTTTGCTCTGAATATGCTGGTACCGGTTGCACAACAGGCTCGCGTCGCGGTCAAGCTGGTGACTGCCAAGCTAATACGTGCTGTGGATATGACCCGAACTGAAGCGCATAAAGATCGCACACCGATATCTGTTGAGGAAAAGTCCTCAACTCAACAAAGTATCAAGGATACAACGGTCTCAGCTGCAATTAACCAAAAAGACAGTGTAGACGCAACAGTGAAGCAAACTGATTTACCCGGTAGTGAGGCTAGCCCAGCATCGCCAGCTGAGACTGAGTTGTCAAATGCAGCATTGATGGAGCAGCAGCACACCCCCGAGGCTATCAATCAATCCTCAACTTCAGCCCCAGTGCCTGTGGCGCAAGCGCAATTATCCGATATCGATTCTCATCAAGCCGAGGGAGAACCTTTTTCTTTGCCATTGCCAATGCGAATTACGTATACTGCTTATATCAATGGAGTACGCAATCAGACCGGCAGTATTGACTGGCAGACAGATGGTACCCATTATCACTTGCATGTTGCGATTCCATTACCCTTTGTCGGCACGTTTACTTATCAGAGTGAGGGCGGGTTTGATGCTTATGGTTTGGCTCCAGTTCGGTATGAAGAGGCGCGTGGCAAACGCGCACCTGTCGCGACTAACTTTAATCGAGATGAGCGGCAAACGATTAGTTTTTCACGGGTGACACATACTTTTCCATTGCAGGTTGCGGCACAGGATCGTTTTAGTGTGTTATGGCAGTTGATTGCCTTGGTAAGGGGTACACCAGATCAGTTTTCACTGGGGGTAACGCGGGTGTTTTATGTGGCGGATACCGATACGGTAGAAGAATGGCAGATTCAAGTGGTCGGTGAAGATGATGTTCCGGTGCAAGGTGAAGAGGGGAAATGGATTCGAGCACGCCATTTTTTAAGATTACCCAGGCGAGAGGGAGATGAACGCAAGCTTGAGGTTTGGCTGGCGGAAAGTCTAGGCTGGATTCCTGTGAAAATTCGCCAAACTGAACCAAGCGGGAACGTATTAGAGTTGTTGTTTCTGAAATCTACCTCAAACCAGCCATGACTTAAATACCGTCTTGTATCAATGACTGTGCTCTTCGCACGGTCTTGGTCGGTACCTCTTACCAGGACTGTTTTGCGTCAGTCCTGAATCAGCCTCGCGCAAGTAGCGCGGCTGAGACGCCGATCTGACGCAAGTAACTGGTGTGAAAGCCACCTGAATCCTTGGCCTTGTTTCTGTGCCTAGTCTAGAGCTCGCTCGCGATAGTGATGTAGCCCTCTTGTAACGGTCTATGTCACAGGGTCCACGTCCTTTTTTCTGTTTTTAAACTATCTATTTTTTAATTTTCTTATACAAATAGCCTTGAAAACGCTTAGAACCATCCCTATACTTAGCACTCATCGGTAATGAGTGCTAACGAGTTGTATTCAGGCCGTTTTTCCCGCTTAGCCTCATTTTGTAGCTAAGTTTTGTTAACTACATCTATTTTTAAGGAGTTTTTCATGAATCTGCGTCCTTTGCATGATCGCGTGATCATCAAACGCTTAAGCTCAGAAACCAAAACTGCTTCTGGCCTTGTGATTCCTGATAATGCTGCAGAAAAGCCTGATCAAGGCGAAGTTATCGCTGTCGGTCCCGGTAAACGTGACGATAGTGGCAAAGTGATGCCTTTGGATGTCAAGGTTGGTGACCGCGTACTGTTTGGCAAATATGCAGGTCAAACCGTCAAAATGAATGACGAAGAATTAATGGTTATGCGTGAAGAAGACATCATGGCCATCGTGCAAAAATAAGTTCAAGATAGCTTAGTTAATTTCAGTTTTTTATTTTTAAAGAAACGAAGGAGAAGTAAAAATGGCAGAAAAAGACGTCGTGTTTGGTGATGCGGCCCGAGCCAAAATGGTTGAGGGTGTCAATATACTCGCCAACGCAGTCAAAGTGACGCTCGGCCCTAAAGGTCGTAATGTCGTTCTAGAACGTAGCTTTGGTGGCCCAACGGTAACCAAGGATGGTGTATCGGTTGCGAAAGAGATCGAACTGAAAGACAAGCTGCAGAATATGGGCGCACAGATGGTTAAAGAAGTCGCCTCCAAAACCAGTGACAACGCTGGTGATGGTACCACGACAGCGACTGTGTTAGCACAATCTATCGTGCGTGAAGGCATGAAGTATGTTGCTTCCGGCATGAATCCGATGGATTTGAAGCGTGGTATCGATAAAGCAGTCACTGCTGCGGTTGGAGAGTTGACGAAAGCAAGTAAACCTTGCACCACAACCAAAGAAATTGCACAAATTGGTGCGATTTCGGCAAATAGCGATAGCTCAATCGGTGATCGTATTGCTGAAGCCATGGATAAAGTGGGTAAAGAGGGTGTGATTACCGTTGAAGATGGTAAATCACTGGCTGATGAGCTCGAAGTGGTTGAGGGAATGCAATTTGATCGTGGCTATTTGTCGCCCTATTTCATCAACAATCCAGATAAGCAAGTTGCTATTCTGGAAAACCCATATATTCTGCTGTGTGACAAGAAAATCAGCAATATCCGTGATCTGTTACCCGTATTGGAGCAAGTCGCGAAAGCTGGCCGTCCGCTGATGATTATCGCTGAAGATGTCGAAGGTGAAGCGCTGGCTACTTTGGTCGTAAATAACATTCGTGGCATTCTCAAAACCTGTGCTGTCAAAGCGCCTGGCTTTGGTGATCGTCGTAAAGCGATGTTAGAAGATATCGCTGTCCTGACCGGTGGACAAGTTATTTCTGAAGAAGTTGGTTTAACTTTAGAAAAAGCGCAATTAACCGATTTAGGTCAAGCTATGCGTGTCGAAATTGGCAAAGAGAACTCTACCGTTATCGACGGCAAAGGCGACAGCAGCCAAATTCAAGCTCGCGTGAAACAAATCCGTATCCAGATCGATGAAGCAACCAGCGATTATGACCGCGAAAAATTGCAAGAGCGTGTTGCAAAGTTGGCCGGTGGTGTTGCTGTGATCAAGGTTGGTGCAGCTACCGAAGTTGAGATGAAAGAGAAAAAAGCACGTGTTGAAGATGCTTTGCATGCAACCCGTGCTGCGGTTGAAGAAGGTATTGTTGCGGGTGGTGGTGTGGCACTGATTCGTGCTAAACAGGCAATTGCCAATGTCAAAGGTGACAATGCTGATCAAGATGCCGGGATCAAAATCGTCTTGCGTGCGATGGAAGAGCCGCTGCGTCAAATCGCGATTAACGCAGGTGATGAAGCTAGCGTTGTCGTGAACAATGTTGCCGGTGGTAAAGGTAACTATGGTTATAACGCCGCGAATGGTACTTATGGTGATTTAGTTGAAATGGGTGTCATCGACCCAACTAAAGTGACCAAAACTGCTTTACGCAATGCGGCTTCAGTTGCTGGCTTAATGTTGACCACCGACTGTGCGATTGCTGAAACACCTAAAGAAGCTGCGGCTGGTGCCGGTGCTGGTATGCCTGGTGGTATGGGCGGCATGGGCGGTATGGGCATGGATGGGATGATGTAATCGTCCTGGCATTCTGCTCATTCCATTTATAAATAAAGATAACAATCCGAAGGCCAGCGAGCAATGACGAGACAGTACGATCTGCGCAGCGTCGTGCCAGGGAACCAGCACAGCGGAGCAGATCATAACGGCCCGCTGCCACTGTACCGTTTCCTTGGCGCGGACGTTCCAGCGGGCCAGTACGCCGAGGGCGAAAGCGGGGTTTCGGACAGCATAGCTGTACGCCGCTGAAGCCGGTCTGGCATGCAAGCCAGACCGTGGACG
>JBIKXM010000052.1:0-6690 GCA_044355755.1 Burkholderiaceae bacterium
GAAAACAAGCCAACATCCTTCAGCTTAACGCGACGCCCTGCGGCCAATGAACGCTTCATTGCATCCGAATCCACTGTCTGCACACCAATAATCCGAATCTCAGGGCGTACCGCCTTGATATACGTACTAATACCGGCAATCAACCCACCGCCCCCGACAGCCACAAAAATAGCTTTTAGCGGCGCCTGATGTTGCCGCAACAACTCCATCGCAATCGTCCCTTGTCCCGCGATCACATCCGGGTCATCAAACGGGTGAATAAACACCGCTCCGCTCTTTTTTTCCAATAACCGCGCATATTGATAGGCATCTTGATACGACTCACCATGCAGAACAACTTTGACCCACTCTGCTCCACGTGCCTTGACCGCATCCACCTTACCTAAAGGCGTTGTCACAGGCATTACAATCACCGCTTGACTTCCTAATTTGGCTGCGCATAAGGCGACCCCTTGGGCATGATTGCCCGCCGAAGCAGCAAGCACACCTCGGGCACGCTGCGCCGCTGATAAGCGGGCCATTTTGTTATACGCACCACGGATTTTGAAAGAGAACACTGTTTGCGTATCCTCACGCTTCAACCATACTCGATTACCTGTAATCTCAGATAAAATCGGGGCGAAGCTTAATTCACTCTCTTGCACGACATCATAAACATGTGCAGTCAAAATCTTTTTCAGATAATCATTTGGCATAAGTAACATCAATCACAATTAATCAAGAAATCAAGCGTCATTCCCACTCCAGTTCAACAGTAGAACGCGAAGACAAGCGAGCAAGGACGCGCTCGTATGCGCGGCATAGCGTTGTGCCAGTGAAACAGCGCAGCGAAGCTAACCAAGCCATACGAATGGATTAGGATTGGAACCCGTTTATCGTCAAAAAGATACACGTAAGCTTGCTGGTTTCCCCCAGCGCAAGAATACAAAATGACCCCGTAAGACATCACCCTGTAGCGGTGTTGTTTATTAAATCAGCTATGTTGGTACGTCAGATAATTGAATAACAAGCGTGCTCAACACCGCTCAACCATCGACTTTACAAGAAATTTATTAAACAATAGCTATTTATCATCTATTTACATTTCATTTTATGGATATTTCCTTGGATTGGCTGCTTGCGCTGATTGCGCTGCCCAAAATTGGTTTGCCGGCGATTTTCATTATCAGCTTTATTTCCGCAACGCTGGTGCCAACTGGCTCTGAACCTGCTGTGTTTGCCTATGTCAAGCTCAATCCAGACATGCTGTGGCCAGCTATTGTTGTGGCTACGCTTGGCAATGTAGCTGGGGGGATGGTGGATTGGTGGATGGGCTATGCCGCTAAATTAACACTTTTTAAGTTACGCTCGAACAAAGCCCGCCGGCAAGCCGCCAAAAAAAAATACAAACATCGCAAACTCTCTAAATGGATACGCCGCCACGGCCCACAAGTTTTATTGCTCTCATGGTTACCAGGTATCGGTGATCCCTTATGCGTTGCTGCAGGTTGGTTACGCTTACCCTGGAAATCATGTCTGCTCTATATGACTATCGGCAAATTTATCCGCTACGTCACCATGACCATGCTGCTACTAGCCATTCCTAACAGCTTTTGGACTGAACTGTGGAATAAGCTAGGCTAACCTTATAGAAATACTGTGACATGACAAGCATTACATCTGATTTAAATAAGCCTGAGCAAAACGATGCTTACACCGCTCGTTTACGCGAAATACCCTATAACTACACCTCATTTTCTGATCGCGAGATCGTGCTTCGTCTCTTAGGAGAAGAAGCCTGGACGATGCTCAATATATTACGTGACGAAAGACGTACCGGTAGATCAGCGCGTATGCTCTATGAAATACTGGGTGATATCTGGGTCGTACAGCGTAATCCCTATTTGCAAGATGATTTACTTGATAACCCCAAACGTCGTCGGCAATTAATTGATGCTTTACATCACCGTATAGACGAAATCGATAAGCGACGTGACACACCTGACTCTAGTGCAGCAAACGAATCTCAACCCAACCGTGCCTCTTATGTCAAAAAATTACTGACACAGACTGAGCAGGCTATCCAAAAATTTGCGCATGAATTTGATGTGATGGCGCAGCTACGCCGCCAAGCAACCAAAACATTTAAACGGATTACCGCACTCGACAATATTAAATTTGATGGTATGGCCCGTGTCACACACGTCACCGATGCCACCGATTGGCGTGTTGAATATCCTTTTGTGGTGTTGACGCCCGATCAGGAGAGTGAGCTGCCTGGGCTGGTGCGTGCATGTATTGAGCTTGGCCTGACAGTGGTCCCGCGCGGTGGTGGTACCGGTTATACCGGTGGTGCTATTCCACTCACGCCTTTTTCTGCGGTCATTAATACCGAAAAATTGGAGCAATTAGATAACGTAGCATCCATCACATTACCCGGTGTTGCGCATCCAGTACCAACCATTTTTACCGGCGCCGGGGTGGTGACGAAGCGTGTTGCAGAAATGGCGGAACAATCTGGTTTAGTATTTGCTGTCGATCCGACTTCCGCTGATGCCAGCTGTATTGGTGGCAATATCGCAATGAATGCCGGCGGGAAAAAGGCAGTATTGTGGGGCACGGCACTGGATAATTTAGCCTGGTGGCGCATGGTTGACCCAGATGGCAATTGGCTGGAAATCACCCGTTTAGACCATAATCTGGGCAAAATACATGATGTTGAACTAGTCAAATTTCAGCTCGACTGGTCCGATGGCACCGCCGCACCAGGCGCAAAGCCGATACGCCAAGAAATATTAGAAATAGCCGGCGCACAGTTTCGCAAAGCAGGGTTAGGCAAAGATGTCACCGACAAATTTTTGTCCGGCTTGCCTGGCGTTCAAAAAGAAGGATGCGATGGCTTAATTACATGTGCACGCTGGATTTTGCATCGCTTACCACGCCATATCCGCACCATTTGCCTAGAGTTTTTTGGTCAAGCTCGTGACGCTATTCCAAGCATTGTCGCGATTAAAAACTATCTTGATCAATTAACCAAAACCAATTCCGTGATGTTGGCCGGATTAGAGCATCTCGACGAACGCTATCTGCGTGCTGTGGGGTATGCGACTAAATCCAAACGCAATGCTTTTCCAAAAATGGCCTTATTTGGCGATATCGTAGGGGATGATGAAAATGCGGTGGCCAAAGCCACATCAGAAGTAATCCGAATTGCGAATCAACTCAGCGGCGAGGGATTTATTGCCGTTAGCCCAGAGGCACGCAAAAAGTTTTGGTTAGATCGTGCACGTACCGCTGCTATTGCGCACCATACGAATGCTTTCAAAATCAATGAAGATGTCGTTATTCCCCTGCCACGCATGGGGGAATACACTGACCGTATTGAGCATATCAATATTGAACTCTCGATTCGCAACAAACTAAAGTTGCTCGAAGCATTACGTACGTTCTTCCTTCAAGAAAACTTACCGCTCGGCAAAAGTGACGAGGCCGATGAATTACCCAATACAGAATTATTGGAAGATCGTGTCCCCCAGGCGTTAGCTTTATTAAATCAGATCCAACAGCGCTGGTCTTTTCTGCTACACAGCCTGCCATCTGAGGAATCGGCGATAACCCTATGCCAACGTGAGCAACAAACCGCCCTATTAGCAACACTCTCGGACACACAACAACAGCAGACTTTACTGAGTTTGTTACAGGAACGTAGTATCCGTGTCTCCTGGAAGCGTGAAGTACGCCAAGCACTACAGCATATTTTTAATGGGCTAGTATTTAGCCCTCTGCTGGCTGAGTGTCAGGCAATCCATAAGAAAATTTTACGTAGCCGGCTCTTTGTGGCACTTCACATGCATGCTGGAGATGGCAATGTGCACACTAACATTCCGGTTAATTCTGATGATTATGAAATGCTCCAAGAAGCACATCATGTGGTCACACGCATCATGCAATTAGCACGCGAATTGGGTGGGGTCATTTCTGGCGAGCATGGGATTGGTATCACCAAATTCTCATTTCTAACCCAAGCTGAACAACAAGCCTTTCAGGATTACAAACAACGCATTGACCCACATGGTCACTTTAACAAAGGCAAGCTACTCCACGGCACTATCATGTCCGACTTAAGTAATGCCTATACCCCCAGCTTTGGTTTAATGGGTTATGAATCGCTGATCATGCAACAAAGCGATATTGGCGCCATCGCGCACAGCATCAAAGACTGTCTGCGTTGCGGCAAATGCAAGCCAGTTTGTGCAACGCATGTGCCACGTGCCAGCTTGTTATATAGCCCACGCAATAAAATTTTAGCGACCTCCTTATTAATCGAAGCATTCCTATATGAGGAACAAACGCGACGCGGTATTTCACTGCGGCACTGGGAAGAGTTTTCGGATGTAGCAGACCATTGCACCGTATGCCATCAGTGTTTAAAACCTTGCCCGGTGAATATCGACTTTGGGGATGTATCGATGAATATGCGTAATTTATTACGCAAACTCGGCAAAAAAACATTTAATCCCAGTACGGCTGCGGCAATGTTTTTTCTAAATGCGACACATCCTGATACGATTAAACTCGCGCGTAAAGTCATGATCGAATGGGGCTATCGCATCCAGCGCTTAGGCAATCGGCTATTCAAAAAAAGCGCCCGCAAGCAAACCTTAACGCCGCCATCTACCTTAGGTAAGCCTGCCGTCAAAGAACAAATTATTCATTTCGTGAATAAGAAAATGCCAGGTAATTTGCCTAAAAAAACAGCGCGCGCGCTCCTTGATATTGAAGATAATAAATTCATCCCGATTATCCGCGACCCCTTGCGCACCAGCACAGAAAGTGAAGCCGTGTTTTATTTTCCCGGATGCGGTTCCGAACGCTTATTCAGTCAAGTTGGCTTAGCCACACAGGCGATGCTGTGGCATGCTGGTGTACAAACCGTGCTACCGCCTGGATATTTGTGCTGTGGTTATCCGCAACGTGGTAATGGACAATTCGACAAAGCCGAGAAAATCGTCACCGATAACCGGGTACTGTTTCATCGTGTAGCGAATACGTTGAACTATCTGGACATTAAAACAGTGATCGTTTCATGTGGCACTTGCTATGACCAATTAGCTGGCTACGAGTTCGATAAAATTTTCCCTGGCTGCCGCATCATTGATATTCACGAGTATCTATTAGAGAAAGATTTACGCTTAGAGGGCGTCAAGGGTATGCGCTATATCTATCACGACCCTTGTCACACACCCATCAAAACCATCGAGCCGATCAAACTCGTCAACCAACTGATCAAGACCGAAGATCAAGCAGCGATTGATAAAAGCGCACGCTGTTGCGGTGAATCCGGTACCTTTGCCGTGAGTCGCCCAGATATTGCGACACAAGTCCGTTTTCGCAAAGAAGCAGAAATTCGCAAAGGCGTACAAAACATACGCCAACACGAAGATCAGAGTGACATCAAAATATTGACTAGCTGCCCTGCTTGCTTGCAAGGGCTAGCCCGCTATAACGATGATGCTGGCACACAAGCGGACTACATCGTGGTCGAAATGGCACGCCATCTGCTCGGAGAAAATTGGTTACCTACCTACGTCGCGAATGCAAATCACGGCGGCATTGAACGTGTACTGGTGTAACCCCAAACTGCAATCACTATTTGTGCCGGCCCCTATACCAATAAGAACAGGGTCAGCCAGGTAGCCCGCTGATCAAGACGATTGCGCCATCTGATTGGCGCAATCGGTGCCGCGCGTATCATGCAGAGGTGTATGTTAGAGGCACTGTAGCTCTATTGCACGCATCTTGTTAAGTTGGTTCTCTGCTCACACCACACCTTAACCATATCGCAACCAGCACTTCCTTCAGTGCGAATGCGATGAAAAACATGAGCGGTTTACCTTGATGAAGAGCTACCCATACAAGTGGCATAAACATAGACCATGTAACCACAACTTGAGTTATAGCTACGCGAGAGAAATTGCCACACGCATGATAGCAACCGTGTATCAAATGGCTATAAGCAAAACATGGTAATACGATGCCATACACTAATAAAAAAGTATTCCACCATAGCAATCGCTCTGCCTCCAAATGATAGGCATATATACCTAAGGTATTTGAGAGAAAAATTAAGCTGATTCCGAAAACAGCGGTAATCACACAGGCCCATGCTCGTACAGACTTTAAGAGCAACCAGCTCTCCCTAAGTGTCGTGCTACCTGGGTTAATCGCGGCTATCTGCATCGCACTTGTTCGCATCAGCGCAATTAAAGGCATCAATAATAATGCCGAAAACTCACTAATGACACTAAAAGCACTTAAGACCGGCAACCACTCTACTTTTGAGGCCAACAGGATAAGAATCAGCAAGCCTTCTGCTTGCCAGGAGAGTAGGCGGCCCCACTCAGCACCAAGCTGTAGTGCAATTTTCGTAAGCCACTGCCATGAGAATCCAGAAAATGGAAAACCTCTTACTAAACATGCAAGAAGGTATAGAAACCAAGCTAACTGGATTATGGACACGATACAAGTTGCTATATAAGCACCAACAAACCCAAGAGCGGCATCGTAAATAAATACCCAATTTAAAGCAGCATTGGCAGGCAACATCACAATATATAGCTGGGGTGTCATAAAATGACTAACATAAAAAGGAGCGTAAGAGTTCATCCACATCACATCGATATTTTTTTCGTAAGGCTTTCGCGTGAGCCC
>JBIKXM010000053.1:0-6681 GCA_044355755.1 Burkholderiaceae bacterium
TATCCGCTCCCATTCTTTGTCTTTTAAACTGCTCGGGTACATCTTGTCCTTCTCTCACTTCTCTTTTCAACCGCTTGATTCTCTCATACAACTTTTTTCAAGACGGGTTCTTATATCGTAGCCACGCGCTGGGCGTACCTCCCAATAAGTTTGTTCTACTCTTTTCCATTTGGAGAGTGGTAAATAGAAATTGCTACCGAACTTCGTATATTGATACGCGCCCTCAATTCCGAGCCCGGTGCGCAAATGGCCATTATTGACATCCGCATCCAGAAAAGCGTAATAGCCGAACATCGATTGCTGACAAAAATGCCGATGACCCAAACCTATATTCACTAAAGTGGATTTTTGCTCACGCCCTACGCCAATTTGTGAAAACAATAACTGTTCCTGCGTTTCGTAAAGCGGGGCTAACCAATCAATCCGCCCGCCTACGCCGTAACCCTTCTCTAGAAAAATATCAACTTGTGCTTTGCCGTAACGACTGAGCGTACTTGACAGACTTTGTGACAGATTTTGCCCTATTAAGGCATGTGCTTTTTTTTCGAGCGCGGTTGCGGAAACATGAGCGTTGGCCTCAGTACTCGGCGCAATTTGGCTCAATAAGTCAGTCAGTAATCGCGTCGCTGCCTTGGGTGTGGCTTGCGGAGGGGGATTGATGGTCGTTAAGCTTGGTACCTTAAACGGTGTATGTACTGCACTGAGCGCGGGCTTCATGATCTCTTCTGATGCACGCATATTCTCAGCAAAGGTGGGCGGCAATCCAGCAAACAGGGCGATCACACTGATAACAGACACTATTTTTTTATCATTAAAGCATGCCCATAACTGCGAATATTGACCTAGATGAGAAATAAAATACATTGGATTTTCTCCAAAAATTCTATGCACCTAGCGTGACCAGTGCAAAACTTTGTTGAAATGGACAAGATAAGTTTGAAATTTCACTGACAAAAAATAAAAAAGTGAAAATTTCGGCTCATCGGATTGAACCAACACAACCCAATAAAGGAAATACTTTTTATATATATTTTTCAATTTTTTACAAATCAGCCGAAAAAATTAATTTTTTATAGATGTCAGCCGCCCCCAAAATAAAAAATAGCAAATTCACTTTTTGCTAATATCTTGTTTTTTAAAAATTAAATTGTTTTGCATGAATGACAAGCAACGCAGAATGCGTAACGCACTGGGCAGATTTGCCACTGGGGTAACCGTGGTAACGGGGAGTGGTGCCGATGGCACAGCAGTCGGTGTGACGATTAGTTCTTTTAATACCGTGTCGTTGGAGCCACCCTTGGTACTATGGAGTTTGGCACGCCAATCAAAAAGTCTGAATTGTTTTGCGCCCGGTATGGCTCACACTATTCACATATTGAGCGCGCAACAACAAACTCTCGCCGAACGCTTTGCGTCGAGCACGCTCAATAAATTTGATGGCTTAAGCTATCGTTTAAATCCTACCGGCGTCCCTATTTTGCCCGACTGTTTAGCCTATTTTGAGTGCCTGACCCAATCCTGGTATGAGGGGGGCGATCATATAATCATTATTGCTAAGGTGCAGCAGTTTGAGATCGCTGAAGGGGAACCGCTACTTTTTTATCGCGGGCAGTTTACCGGGATAAAAAGTGAAGCAAAATAAGTCGATAAAGATTGATAACACCTGTAACGAATAGGACAAAATGAAAATTACTTTAATCGGTACCGGTTATGTGGGTCTGGTCACCGGCACCTGTTTTGCTGAGTTGGGAAACCAAGTTGTCTGTTTAGATGTAGATGCTGACAAAATCGAGCGCTTAAATCAAGGAGAGATCCCCATTTATGAACCCGGACTCGCGGCACTCATCGAGCGCAATCGCCTAGCCGGTCGCTTACACTTTACAACCAATATTGAACAAGCGGTCAAACATGGCAAAGTCCAATTTATTGCAGTAGGTACGCCCCCAAATGAGGATGGTTCGGCTGATCTACAGTATGTCTTAGCTGCGGCACGCAATATCGGTCGCTATATGGAAGCGTTTACGGTAGTCGTTAATAAATCGACCGTTCCGGTTGGCACAGCTGATCAGGTACAGCAAGTGCTCACTGAACAACTGGTGCAGAGAGGATTTGCGGCAGACGCTGCGCAGCGCTGCCAACAAGGCCAACCGGATTTTACGGTTGTCTCAAACCCGGAATTTTTAAAAGAAGGCGCGGCAATTAATGATTTTATGCGTCCTGACCGAATTGTCATTGGCCTAGATGATAGCCCGGCAGGGCGGCAGGCGCATGCGTATATGCATACCCTCTACGCGCCCTTTAATCGCAATCATGAGCGGACTTTGGTGATGGATGTGAAATCAGCAGAATTTACAAAATATGCCGCCAATGCCATGCTCGCCACACGGATTAGCTTTATGAATGAATTAGCGAATCTTGCCGATCAAGTAGGGGCGGATATTGAATTAGTACGTCAAGGTATTGGCTCAGACCCGCGCATTGGCTACAGTTTTTTATATGCCGGTATCGGCTATGGCGGTTCGTGCTTTCCCAAAGATGTGCGTGCCTTGATACAAACAGCACAAGAACATCAGCAAAGATTACACATCTTGCCTGCTGTGGAAGCGGTTAATCAACAACAAAAACATATCTTGCTCAACAAGATCCTGACTTATTTTGGCGAGGATCTGCAAAATCGCTCCTTTGCCATCTGGGGTTTAGCTTTTAAGCCGAATACGAATGATATGCGCGAAGCACCCAGTCGCACCCTGATTCAACAATTAGTCTTGCGCGGTGCAAGTGTCTATACACATGACCCGATCGCCATGGATGAAGCGCAACGCTGTTTAAATCTAGATTTAGCCGCACACCCATCGGCGCGGCAAGCGATTCATTACTGTGACTCAGCGATGGCAGCGGTTACCAATGCTGACGCTTTGATTATCGTGACGGAGTGGAAAGAATTCTGTAGTCCCGATTTTATAGCCTTAAAAAATGCGTTAAAACACCCTGTGATTTTTGATGGCAGAAATTTATACGAACCCCGCTTAATGTCTGAGCTGGGCATTACCTACTTTGGTATCGGCCGCGCAACTGCCGACACGGCTCATCAAAATCATCTGGCGCCTCTGACCTAAGCAATATGCAACCCTATCATGATTCTGTTTTAAAGCGCTTATTTGACCTGACGCTTGCGTTCATTGCCGTTGCTATTTTTAGCATACCCTTTTTGCTATGTGCGCTACTGATTAAACTGACTTCACCTGGCCCGATACTCTATTGGTCAGATCGAGTGGGCATAGGCAATCAGTTATTCCGCATGCCCAAATTAAGAACGATGCGTAGCGACACCCCAGCCGTCGCCACCCATTTATTAAAGAATCCAGAGCATTTTTTGACACCGATTGGTGCTTTTTTACGGCGCTCCAGCTTAGATGAAATACCGCAAATCTGGTGCATCCTGACGGGCCAGATGAGCTTTGTTGGCCCGCGCCCGGCACTCTTTAACCAAGATGATTTAATCAAACTGCGCACCGATGCCGGCGTCCAGCATCTGCTACCCGGACTGACCGGTTGGGCGCAAGTGAATGGCCGAGACGAACTACCGATTCCGGTGAAGGTTGCGTATGATATTCAGTACCAGAACGCTTGTTCTTTTTGGTTTGACATACGGATTCTTTATCTGACCCTATTGAAGGTATGGAATCGTTCTGGTATTTCCCATTAAATAATTTTCCATGATAAAAACCCTCCTTGCTTGGCCACGCCTACTCAAACAGCTCGTGGTTATCCTTGCTGACACGCTGATCAGTCTGTTTACCGTATGGTTAGCTTTTTCCTTGCGCTTAGGTGAATGGCATCAGCCGCTACGCTCAGAGATCGGCGCCTATTTAGGCGCGATCATTTTGATACTGCCCATTTTTATCCGGCTAGGCTTATACCGTGCCATTTTTCGGTACAGCGGTTACCATGCTTTATGGCAAATTGTGCAGGCTGTTACGCTGTATTTACCTTGCTATCTCATCTTAGTTATCTATTTACACAATCTCGGCTACGGTATCCCGCGTACCCTGGGGGTTATTCAACCTCTACTATTATTATTTTTCGTTGGCGGCATGCGTGCCGGTGCACGTTTCCTGCTTAATGGCTATTTATTCACGTCTAACTCGCGCCAGACCAATGTATTGATCTATGGTGCCGGCGATGCCGGTGTGCAATTAGCACAAAGTTTAAGTGGCCGCACGGGCTTTAAATTATGCGGTTACATTGATGACAGACGCGAACAGCAAGGGCACAGTATCAATGGCACGATGGTATATGCCCCCGAAAAAATTGAATCCTTGATACTGCGCCATCAAATTACCGACATTTTATTAGCCTTACCTTCGGCTTCACGTAAGCAACGTCAGTTAATTTTAGAAAATTTACGTCATTACCCGGTACATGTGCGTAGCCTGCCCAGATTAACCGATTTAGTTGAAGGAAAAGTGGATATTCAAGCGGTTCGCGAGCTAGACGTCGAAGATTTATTAGGACGCGAGCCGGTTCAGTTGGATATAGCGTTGTGGGAACAGCAAATTACCGGAAAAGTGATCTTAATCACAGGCGCTGGTGGCAGTATTGGCAGTGAACTCTGTCGTCAAGTCTTAACCGTTGCTCCGGCCACGCTATTATTACTTGATCATAGTGAGTATGCGCTATACAGCATTCATGCCGAGTTAGCCAAAAGAGTCAGCGCATTATCGTCTGCAACAAAAATCGTACCGCTGTTAGCCTCGGTCAAAGATTATTCGACAATTTATAAAATCATTCAGACTTGGCGCCCCAGTTGGATTTATCATGCAGCAGCATATAAACACGTACCGATGGTAGAACATAACCCAATCGAGGGAATCGTCAACAATACTTTAGCGACCTTAAATTTGGCCTGCGCCGCGATGGCCTGTCAAATACCCTATATGGTGTTAGTCTCGACAGATAAAGCCGTGCGCCCGACAAACGTGATGGGGGCCAGTAAACGGTTAGCAGAAATGATTTTGCAAGCCCTGGCACATGAACCGAATCCGCATATCCCCAGTGATATCTTGGCTATATCGGCAGATATGCCTAAGCCTTGCGTCTCTGGTCGCAAAACATGTTTCTCCGTGGTCCGTTTTGGCAATGTTTTAGACTCATCAGGCTCAGTCGTACCCTTGTTTCGCCAGCAGATCGCTCAGGGAGGGCCGGTGACCATTACCGATGCTGAGGTGACACGTTATTTCATGACCATCCCGGAAGCTGCCCAGTTAGTTATCCAAGCCGGCATGGTAGCGCATGAGGGCGATGTTTTTGTATTGGATATGGGGCAACCGGTTAAGGTGCTTGAATTGGCACAACGTATGATCGAATTGTCAGGTTTGCGCGTTCAAGATAAAGCCCATCCCGAGGGAGACATCGCAATCCAATTTATTGGCTTACGTCCCGGAGAAAAATTATATGAAGAATTATTGATTGGAAATAATCCGCAACCGACCCAGCATGCGCGTATTCTGCGTGCACAGGAAACCTATATTCCTTGGGTTCAGCTGTGCCAGGGCCTACAGATTATTCAGCGTGCTATGGCCGAACACGATGTCCACACCTTAAGCCAACAATTAACGCAGCTAGTTGAAGGATACATACCCTTCGCTGTTGTTGATTGGCTAACCTGTGCACGCAATGAAGCAGCGGGCGCGTGAGTCCGCTGTGCCACTCAGCACAGCTGAGCTGATCGCGCTGTGTCGCCGATGACAAAGCTAACGGCACAACGGTCTCATAACCTCTGCCGTAGCGTTTCAAATAAGCAGATGGCAGCAGCAGCGGCAACGTTCAGCGATTCAATTTGTCTTGACTGTGGAATCGCAACACCTTGCGCACGCTCCGATAATGCCTGTGTCAAGCCGCTGCCTTCATTGCCAAATGCCCACGCTAAGGGTTGGGTTAAATCTGTTTGATAAATATTCTGCGTGCCATTGACCATCGTGGCCATGATCGGAACCGCTAATTGAGAGAGTAAAGTATCCAGTTCGACACGTTCGACGATGTTTAATTGGAACTGTGCCCCCATACCCGCGCGTAATGTTTTGGCTGACCAAACGGCGGCCGTACCGGTGAGACAAAACACCCATTGAATACCGGCGGCAGCACTGCTACGCAAAATTGAACCGACATTACCTGGATCCTGAATCCGATCAAGAATCACGCAGTCTTGATTGAGTTGTTCTGGAAAAGTCCATTGTGGCGGCGTAATCAAGAAGAAAATCGATATGCCTTGGGTTAATTGACTCAGATGACGAAACAGCGCATCACTCAATAACACACAGCGTTGTGGCGGAATCGCGGCCACGATTTGCACAATTTCAGCGTCAGCAAGTGCTGATTCTGTCGTAATACAGTAATCGGGTAAACGTTGTGTTTGTAGCCATGCTTGCGCCAGATGAACCCCTTCTATACACACTGCTTGTCCACGATGATATTGGCCATTCGTTTGCACCAGCTGCTTCAGTTGCTTAAATAAAGGATGCTCACGAGAACTAATCAGTTTCAACATCAGTCCCACTCCATCATGCTAGGTCTACGGCACAGAGTGCTTTTACCGGCGCAAAACTGCGTCGATGATGCGGACTCACACCATGTCTTTTGAGTGCTTCGCGATGCTGTGCAGTTGGATAGCCACTATGATCT
>JBIKXM010000054.1:0-6658 GCA_044355755.1 Burkholderiaceae bacterium
CTGTCGCTCACTAAGCGGAGCGAATCAGCGTGCCACAGGCTTGTTCGGTGAGGACTTGAAGCAGCAACGCATGCTGCACGCGGCCATCGATGATATGTACGGTACGAACCCCATTTTTAGCCGCGTCAAGGGCTGAAGCGATTTTAGGCAACATCCCGCCAGAAAGTGTGCCATCAGCAAATAACGCATCGATTTGCTGGGCCGTCAGATCGGTTAATAAGGCGCTCTCTTTATTCAAAACCCCTGGGATGTTAGTCATCATGATTAATTTTTCCGCGCCCAAGGTTTCGGCTATTTTTCCTGCGACAAGATCAGCGTTGATGTTGTAAGTGGCGCCGTCTTCGCCCACGCCGATAGGCGAGATGACGGGAATGAACCCCCCGGCCTGTAATGCCTGAATCACCTTGGTATCGATGTGTTTTACCTGGCCGACATAGCCAATATCTAACGTATTCGTTGGATTCGCTTGATCAGGCATGCGTAGTTTTTCCGCGGTGATCAGCGAGCCATCTTTCCCTGTCAGACCGACTGCGTGGCCACCAAAACGGTTGATCAGCATGACGATTTCCTGCTGCACTTGTCCTGCGAGTACCCACTCAACAACTTCTATGGTGGTGGCGTCGGTAACCCGCATCCCTTGGATGAATGTCCCTGTTTTATTGAGTTTTTTTAGGGCGCTATCAATTTGGGGGCCGCCACCGTGAACGATGACAGGGTGTATGCCAAGCAGTTTCAGCAGCGTAATATCGCGTGCAAATCCTTCCTTTAAGTCTTGTTCGATCATGGCATTGCCACCGTATTTAATGACAATGGTTTTACCGTGGTATTGCTGAATAGCAGGTAAGGTTTCTGCAAGGATAGCCGCTTGCTGGCTGGGGGTAAGATTAAGCATGGTTTTTATAAAACGTAGCGTGATAAATCTTGATTGCCTGCCAATTCACCTAAACGTTGGTTGACGTAATTGGCATCAATAACAACGCTTGTCGGGGCCTCTTCTGCACCGGCCGAGAAGGAAATTTCTTCAAGCAATTTTTCCATGACGGTATGCAAGCGCCGAGCGCCAATATTTTCATCGCGCTCATTCACCGAAAAAGCGGTTTCGGCAATTTGCTGAATACCGTCTGGTGCAAAGGTAAGCGCTACCGACTCGGTTTCCATTAAGGCTTGGTATTGCTTGGTTAAGCAAGCATCGGTTTGTGTCAGGATGGCTGCGAAATCTTCGACTGATAAGGAATTAAGTTCTACTCTGATGGGAAAGCGGCCTTGGAGCTCAGGAATCAAATCGCTTGGCTTGGCTAGGTGAAAGGCGCCGCTAGCTATGAATAAAATGTGATCGGTGCGAACCATGCCAAATTTAGTATTGACGGTTGTGCCTTCAACCAGTGGCAGTAGATCGCGTTGTACACCTGCACGCGATACATCTGAGCCATGGGTTTCGCCACGCGCACAAATTTTATCGATTTCGTCTAAGAATACAATGCCTTTTTCTTCGAGGTTGCGCAGTGCTCGGGTATGAATTTCTTCTTTGTTGATCAGCTTATTGGCCTCTTCTTCTTCTAACAGTCGAAACGCTTCTTTTACTTTTACTGTACGTTTGGATTTTTTTTCTGAGCCGATATGTGAGAATACATTTCTGAGCTGCTCTGCCATGTCTTCCATCCCGGGGGGCGTCATAATTTCCATCTGTGGCATGGCCTGAGCGAGGTCGATTTCAATTTCTTTATCATCTAATTGCCCTTCGCGCAGTTTTTTACGAAAGACTTGTCTGGCGGCATTATCTTTGTCGGCTGATAGGGCTTCCGCCATATCTCGGGCAGGTGGAATTAGGATGTCCAGAATTCTATCTTCAGCAAGATTTTGTGCCTGTGTTTTGATTTTTTGTACTTCTTTCTCACGTGTCTGTTTGACGGCAATTTCAGCTAAGTCGCGAATAATGCTATCGACATCACGTCCGACATAACCTACTTCGGTGAATTTAGTTGCTTCAATTTTAATAAAAGGTGCTTGGGCCAATTTAGCCAAGCGCCGCGCAATTTCTGTTTTGCCGACGCCGGTGGCGCCGATCATCAGAATGTTTTTCGGGGTAATTTCTTGGCGTAAAGGCTCTGCTACACGCTGTCTGCGCCAGCGATTACGTAAGGCAATAGCAACCGCACGCTTTGCTTGAGCTTGGCCAACTATATGTTTGTCGAGTTCGGTCACAATTTGTGCGGGTGTCATGGATTGGATAGTTGTCATTTATGCCTCAATAGTTTCGATCAGGAGTTGTTTGTTGGTGTAGATACATAGTTCACCAGCAACGCCCAGGGAGTGCTCGACGATGGTGCGAGCATCTAATTCGGTATGTTGGAAGAGTGCTTGTGCGGCTGCTTGTGCATAGGCGCCGCCTGAACCAATCGCGGCTATGCCGTCTTCAGGGTCGAGTACGTCACCATTACCGGTAATGATGAAGGTGCTCTCAGTATTCGCAACGATCAGCATGGCTTCTAGGCGCCGCAAGATGCGATCGGAGCGCCAATCTTTCGCCAGTTCTACCGCGGCACGGAGCAGATGACCGTGATGTTTTTCTAATTTGCCTTCAAAGCGGTCTAATAAAGAAAAGGCGTCTGCCGTACTTCCGGCAAAGCCGACTAATACTTTATTTTGATAAATGCGGCGCACTTTGCGTGCGGAGCCTTTCATCACCAGATTGCCTAAAGTAACCTGTCCATCACCGCCTAAGGCGACTTGTTGCCCGCGGCGGACACAAAGAATGGTGGTTCCGTGAAATTGTTCCATGCAAAGTCCTGAAAATATGTAAGATATGGGCGTTATGCCTAAGTTCAATATGGGGCTGGTTCAAAAATAATGCAAGCGTACGTCAATCGACTCGCTACAACGGACTCGCTATGGTCTCGACCTTGGAAGCAACGGTATGATTTTCAACGTGACAAGTTGAGAAAAAAACGCAGTGACACCTGCATTGTAAAAAATGTGCCTTGTCGGTGAAAAGCTGTGCTTGGCTACGACCCAAAATGGCACATATTTACATTAATTTCATTCCCAATGTAAACGAGCAAGTTGTTAGCGTCACTCGGGTTGTCTGCACTGCAATTGCGATACAAGGGACAGTGCAGCGGTTGGCGCATGCCCTGCATTCTGCTGGAAATGTTGCGGTAACCGCAACGCAGCGCAGATCGGGTTGTCAGCGCTGGCTGGGCATCTGTGGGCGTGCTCATCTTTATTTCGCAGTGAAATGATTTAGCTACCTAATAATTTTTGACGCAATTCGCGGCGCTGTTGTGCTTCAAGCGATAGGGTGGCTGTTGGGCGAGCAATTAAGCGCTGAACGCCAATCGGTTCGCCAGTTTCTTCACACCAGCCATACTCACCGTTTTCGATGCGAGACAGGGCTTGTTCTACTTTTTTGAGGAGTTTGCGTTCCCGATCTCGTGTGCGGAGCTCAAGTGCATATTCTTCTTCAATCGTGGCGCGATCGGCTGGGTCAGGTACAACAACCGTTTCACGCAAGTGCTCACTGGTTTGTTCCGCATTTTTCAATAATTCTGTACGTAATTGTTCTAAACGGGATCTAAAAAAAGCCAGTTGAGCGCTATTCATATATTCTGCTTCGCCCATCTGCAGGATTTCTGTTTCGGTCGGAATATAAACTTCTTTGGTTGAGTCAGAAATCGTTCTCTGGTTCATTGAGTAACCTCCATTTTCTTTCCAAGGCTTTTTTGATTAGGACTTACACAAAACCGCCCTGGCGGTACGGTACCGCCTGCCGTACTAATTGTGTAAGGTGGTGATCGGTACATCTTGCCAGGACATTTTTGCGTAAGCCCTGTTAACTGCCACTTATATTTGTTCGGCCTGGCAGGTTAGCCTTGTATATGGATTTTGACAAGATTAAGACAGTCTTTTTTCAGTTTCAGAGCAGTTTGTTTAACGTGCTAGCTTACCGTTTTAGTACGTCGAATCTTTTTGTTAAGCCCAACTCTGTTAAAGGGTGCACTCAGTTTAACTTGAAAATCGCGACATTGTATACGAAGCTATTCGTGGCGGATAGCATAGAGATCACAGATTTTTTTAGCATGTGTTTTCATATTCAAAATAGTGTGCGGCCGGCCCAGTCATCTCTCTGCCGCGCGAGTAATGCGATGAGATGCGTAAATCTGATATGGGTTGGTGGTGTTTCGATGGTTTAAACCGTTTTCGCATTGAGTGCGTTTTACTCAAGGTAGAATCCTGTTTTTCAATATGAAAGCATGGTTTTATGCCTCTTCTCTCTCTGCTGCAAATGCGTAAGGAAAACGTGATTTTTTCGCGTGACATGATCGTCTGCACCATGCTGGGATTTTCTAGTGGCATGCCCCTGTTTATTCTGTATAACTTACTCAGCGCTTGGCTAAAAGCTGAGGGAGTAGACATCAAGGCGATCGGTTTGTTCGCTTTAGTTGGTTTTCCTTATACCTGGAAGTTTTTGTGGTCGCCGTTGATGGACCGTTTTCAAATCGCTATTCTCGGGCGTCGCCGTGGCTGGATGTTGGTGACGCAGTTGGTGATCATGATAACCGTGGCACTGATTGGTCAATTTTCACCACAAACTGATATGACGTTGATCGTTGCTGCTTGTGGTTTATTAGCCTTTTTTTCGGCGAGTCAAGATATTGTGGTCGATGCTTATCGCAGGGAGCGTTTAAGTGATGCTAATCAAGCAGCAGGTACAGCGGTTTTTGTTAATGCTTACAAACTATCAACCTTAGTGCCAGGGGCGCTTGCGCTTATTTTGTCGGATTTTTTGCCTTGGTCGACGGTTTTTTTTGTGACGGCCTTGTTTATGTTGCCCGGCTTGATCACGACTTTATTTGTCGAAGAACCTGCGTTGACGGGTACGCCCCCGCGTAGCTTACGTGATGCAGTGGTCCTACCCTTTAAGGCTTTTGTCGAGTGCCATGGCTGGGCCAAGGTGATATGGCTGCTGGCGTTTATTTTTTTATATAAACTGGGCGATTCGATGGCGACGGCACTTGCTACGCCTTTTTATATGGATTTGGGTTTTTCGCGTACGGAAATAGGTATTGTTGCTAAAAATGCCGGTCTATGGGCTAGTTTAGCCGGAGGTATCTTAGGCGCCATCTGGATGAAAAAGACCGGCGTCAATCGAGCACTATGGATTTTTGGCTTTGCCCAGGCCGCTGCGATTCTTGGCTTCGCGGTTTTGGCTAAAACCGGTACGAATCTTTGGATGCTGGCTTGGGTAATTGGTGCTGAAGCCTTTGCAGTTGGTCTGGGTACGGCGGCATTTACGGCGTTTATAGCGCAGTCCACGGATATTCGTTATACCGCTACACAGTTTGCCTTGTTCACCAGTTTATCGGCCGTGCCGCGTACTTTTATTAATGCAACCACTGGTTTTATTGTGGCGCAGACCGGATGGTTCACTTTTTTTCTAATTTGTACGGCCCTGGCTATACCAGGCTTGTTATTGTTGCCCAAGGTGGCACCATGGCGGGACGATAGGTAACGGACTTTAGCTGTAGACGGATTGCGACAGTTATGCAGCAATCTTGTAAAACGAGAGGTACTGCTGGTGTCAGTTTGATCAGCAGTACCTGTTTGATAGGATGGCTATGCGGCGACGCTAGGCATTCTGAAACATCAGACATCGGCTTGCAGTGCCACTTTCATTTTTTTGAAGGCGGCACTTTCGATTTGGCGTACGCGCTCTGCGGACACGCCGAGCTCATCGGCTAAGGTGTGCAGTGTCATCCCGCCACTGCCGTCTTCAGCAACGTTGAGCCAGCGGGCTTCTACTACTCTGCGACTACGCGGGTCTAAGCTATTAATCGCTTTGAGTAGCTTTTCTCCGTGTAATTTGTCTTGCGCACGCGCTTGCATGACGGCCACCGGTTCGTGGCGCATATCGGCGAGATAGGCGATCGGTGCGAACGTTTCTTCGCCATCCTCAAGATGTCCTTCAATGGCGACCTCGCCCGCATGGAAGCGCGTTTCCATCTCTAGTACTTCTTCTGGCTTGACATTCAGTTTATGCGCAACTGCGGCAAGTTCGGCTTGGTTGAGGTTGCGTAACTCTGTTTTTTGGCCACGCAGGTTAAAAAATAATTTGCGTTGTGCCTTGGTCGTAGCGATTTTGACTAAGCGCCAATTCTTTAATACATACTCATGTATTTCAGCCTTGATCCAGTGAATTGCATAAGAGACTAAACGTACGCCTTGGTCAGGGTCAAAGCGCTTCACCGCTTTCATTAAACCAATATTGCCCTCTTGAATCAGATCAGCATGAGGTAAGCCATACCCTAAATACTGTCTTGCAATCGAGACAACTAAGCGCAAATGTGACAGCACGAGTTTACGCGCGGCTGCAACATCGTGATCTTTTTTGAGCGCTTGCGCCAAATCTGACTCTTCTTCTGCGCTCAACATAGGGATACGGTTAACGCTTTGAATATAGGCGTCTAAGTTGCCAAGCCCAGGTGTTGGGATCAGCGTAACTTTTTGATCTGAAATATCTTTTGCATTAAACGTGGCTAAAGCTGATGTCATTAAAAACCTCATCTTTGATAATTTGACGCTATTTTAGCACTCATATAATTAGAGTGCTAAGGGGTTTGTCTAGGGAGTAATACCCATATTTGTCCTGCTTGGCGCATCC
>JBIKXM010000277.1:0-2559 GCA_044355755.1 Burkholderiaceae bacterium
TGTAGGTTGCCAAAGCCTTTATCTAAAAGTTGTTTTGTCAAGGCTGGAATGGCTGCTTCAGTCGCTGCAATCAAAATCATAAAAAATGTTGCGCTAATGATAATCCAGCGTTGTGAGATGAATATAGAGCCTATGCGGGCTAAGTTGCTAGGCAAGCGAAACACAGCCATGTGAATACCTATGGTTAAAAGCGGCAATTGTCGCATGCCTAGGTAGCGTTTTTGTGGTTTCCTACTTTAAAACCTCTGCCCAATAGGTTATTTTGGCTGACTAGCCCGTGTTAGATAGGGTCGTTGTAACGGTCTCTCCAGCTGAGTTATGCCTGGTTTGTACTATCTGGGGCGGTATATCTTGCCTGATTGTTGTGCATCAGTTCTGGCGATCTATTGATAGCGCGTTATGGCTAAGTCATCAGCCTCGATTTCTGGTGTGCGCTTTGAAATAAGATCGCTGATCAATGCGGCCGAACCGCACGCCATAGTCCAGCCTAAGGTACCGTGGCCGGTATTGAGCCATAAATTTTTAATTCTGCATGGGCCGACGATAGGGGTACCATCGGGTGTCATTGGTCGGAAACCACTCCAAAATTGATCAACGTTTGTATTATCAGGTTTGAGTAGGATAGGTTGAATTGCTTCAGGGAATAAATCGTTCAAGACGAAATGAAGCGTACTGCGTTTTGTCTGCGATAAATGTTGATCAAAACCCGAGACATGCGCCATACCACCAACGCGAATACGCTGCTCAAAACGAGTCAGTGCAACTTTATATGTTTCATCTAAGAGAGTTGATCTGGGGGCATGTATAGGCTCTTGGATTGGCATGGTGATCGAGTAGCCTTTGATTGGATAAACCGGGAGTGTCATCCATGGCTTGAGTAGCTCGGTTGAATAGCTGCTGAGTGCCATCACAAATGCATCGGCATATAGCGATTGTTGTACCTGAGTGTTGTGATCAACGACAGTAATGGCTTGCGCTGAGTCTGAAGTGACCTGGATATTTTGGATAGTCGTGTGATAACGGAATTGCACTCCCAATTGCTGGGCGGATTGCGCAAGTTGTGTTGTAAATAAAAAACAGTCACCTGTTTCATCGTGCGGCAAATGTAATCCACCTGATAATTTTTCGCGCACGGAAGCAAGTGCCGGTTCGATTTGTGTGATCTGTTGTGCATTGAGTAATTGATGCGGAATCCCAGCCGCGGTTAACACGGTTATATCACGTATGCTGTTATCTAATTGCTTCTGTGTGCGGAATAACTGTAACGTACCATATTGCCGGCCTTCATAAGCGAGGGGTATCTCGCTACGTAATTTGTGTAGGCAAGCTTGACTATAGTTGGCTAACCGCACCATACGAGCTTTGTTGACCTTATAGCGCTGGGCATTACAGTTACGCAGCATGGTATAAATCCAATGTAACTGTGCCAGGCTGCCATCTAATTTGATAGCAAGTGGCGCATGTTTTTGTAAAAGCCATTTAATCGCTTTCAGGGGAACCCCTGGCGCTGCCCAGGGGGATGCGTAGCCTGGAGAAATTTGTCCAGCATTTGCAAAGCTCGTTTCCATTGCGGGGGCAGTTTGCCTATCGATGACGATGACTTCATGTCCCGCACGCGCTAAATAATAAGCACTAGTGATACCAATCACGCCAGCTCCAAGGACAATCACACGCATAGTTAACCCCCCAATGAGAGCTCTGCACAAATCGTTGTGCGTTTTAAGTGTCTACTAACGCATCTCGGGTTTTGCAGAGTTTTTTGACTATTTTGGTATAGCTTAAACAGCTTGAGCAGCGGCTGTCAATTTTAAACCTTCTGTCTCAGCAGCTTTTTGGACACTAGCCCTTTTCGCGATCCGCGCAAGGTAATCTGCGAGTGCCGATAAATCAGTTAAATCTAATTGCACATAGGGTGCCCATCTGGCAACAGTAAATAAGTAGGCATCAGCTGCCGTAAAAGTGTTACCTGCTAAGTAAGGCTGCGCTTGTAAGTGCTCGGCAATAGCTGAGAATTTTCTTTTTAGTTGGGTGATAAAGAATGTTTTGGTGTCCGCGCTGAGTGTTGGATTAAATAAAGGTGCAAACGATTTATGTAATTCTGTCGAGATATAGTTTTGCCATTCCATGACACGGTAACGGGCCATCGAGCCATGAGTGGGCATAAGGTCATGCCGTTGTGCTTGATCGCAGAGGTATTGTGCAATGATGGGGCCTTCGCCGAGGCACTCGCCACTGTCTGTTTCTAGATAAGGCACGCTACCACGCGCGTTTATCTGATAGTAATTCTGCCCCGTTTCCGTTTGGTGTTTAGCTAAATCTACCTTGACTAGGGTGAACGGTTTATCTAGTTCACATAACAGGATATGGATCGCAAAAGAACAGGCACCGGGTGAGTAATAAAGTTTCATCATATTGTCTTTCTAAGAGAGAAGAGTTAATTCTGATGCAAGGGAAAGTGGCACATCATTTTTTAAATTGCTTTCCTTGTACGAGTTTCTCAGATCAAGGGGACGATTAATAGAGCCACAATGTTAATAATTTTTATCAGCGGATTAATCG
>JBIKXM010000149.1:0-4050 GCA_044355755.1 Burkholderiaceae bacterium
CCAGCCGTATCTTTATAGGGGTCGCCTACGGTATCGCCGGTGACCGCGGCTTTGTGCGCTTCTGAGCCTTTGCCGCCAAATTGACCTTCTTCAATATACTTCTTAGCATTGTCCCAAGCGCCTCCGCCAGTACACATTGATAAGGCGACAAATATGCCCGTAATAATAGCGCCCATTAATAATCCACCCAGCGCTACAGGACCGAGGCAGACTCCAACGATGATCGGGATTAACACCGGTAGCAATGAGGGCACAATCATTTCTTTGATAGCGGCAGTGGTGAGGATATCGACCGCGCGTTTGTACTCAGGTTTTGCTTGTCCGCTCATGATACCGCTGATTTCACGAAACTGTCGGCGTACTTCTTCGACTACGGTGCCGGCGGCTCGACCGACTGCTTCCATAGCCATGGCTGCAAATAAATAGGGAATCAAACCGCCAATAAATAAGCCGATGATGATTTTAGGTTCGGTCAAGTTGAAAGAAGCGATATTATTAAATTCCGCCAGGGCATGCGTGTAATCGGCAAATAATACGAGGGTCGCTAAACCAGCCGAGCCAATCGCATAGCCTTTAGTAACCGCTTTAGTAGTATTCCCTACGGCATCTAGAGGGTCGGTGATCGCGCGCACAGATTCTGGTAATTGCGCCATTTCAGCAATACCACCTGCATTATCGGTAATCGGGCCATAGGCATCGAGCGCCACAATGATGCCTGCCATTGATAGCATCGCGGTAGCTGCGATCGCAATACCATATAGTCCGGCTAACTCAAAAGCACATGCAATCGCCAGACAGACAAAGATAACGGGCCATGCGGTTGATTTCATGGAAACACTAATGCCAGCAATAATATTGGTCGCATGTCCTGTGGTGGATGCTTGCGCAATACTTTGTACCGGATGATATTGGGTAGCGGTGTAGTATTCTGTAATCCAGACTAAACCTGCGGTCAGGCCTAAGCCTGTGGCACTGGCGAGGAATAAGCGTAACTGGCTGCCGGTTGCAGTCAGGAAGTTGTCTGGGATCATCCACTGGGTAATAAAATAAAACCCTACTAACGCAATCAAGCCCGAGACAATTAAGCCACGATATAGTGCGGGCATGACATTTTTCATACTTGGTTTAGCCTTAACCACACTGCATCCTAAGATCGATGCAATAATTGAGCAGCCACCGAGTACTAATGGATAAACCACAGCGTTGCTTGCAGTGGGATACAGTAAGGCCCCCAGTACGACACTGGCAATCAAGGTGACAACATAGGTTTCAAATAAATCGGCTGCCATGCCTGCGCAGTCACCGACGTTATCGCCCACGTTGTCCGCGATCACAGCAGGATTGCGTGGGTCATCTTCTGGAATACCCGCTTCGACTTTACCGACTAAATCAGCGCCGACATCAGCGCCTTTAGTAAAAATACCCCCACCCAAACGTGCAAAAATGGAGATCAACGACGCACCAAAGGCTAGACCAATTAAGGGTTTGAGCGCGCTACTCAATTCATCCGGGGAGGTCACATTGTTGGTCAGATAAAGATAAAAGCCGGTAACACCAATTAATCCTAGTCCCACTACTAACATCCCGGTTGCTGCACCGCCGCGGAATGCCATTTTGAATGCGGGGACTATCCCATGCGTTGCCGCTTGCGTAGTACGTACATTCGCTTGTACCGAGGTATTCATGCCAATAAATCCGCATGCACCGGAGAGTATCGCGCCCAGAATAAACCCAAATGTCAGAGCTGGGCCAAGGGTGTATCCGAGTAACACGGCCAGTATCAGGCCAACGATGCTAATAGTCCTGTATTGTCTGGCTAAATAGGCTGCCGCACCTTGCTGAATGGCCTGAGCAATTTCCTGCATCCGTGCTGTACCCGTATTCTGCGCTAGAATCCAGCTTCGTGCTGCCAGACCATAAATTACCGCTAGCAATCCACAAGCTAGCGCTGAGTACAGCCCTATCATACTGATTGACATCATTTGTCTCCTAATGAATAGAAATATTTTTTAGACCGCAGTGATGCATAGGTGATGCTATGAGGCGTGATACTACCGTAAGATTGATATAGAGATTATTTACGATGTCGGCAGTAGCCAATTTTTTTAAATGTCCGGACTTACGCAAAATTGTTCCAGTGTGATTCAGTGCCGCTGGGGTGACTCTGTGTATATCCTCAATGAAATATAGGAGTGGTTTAAATGGGCCTTGATTTAGTCAATGCAGGAAAAAATGCGCCCGATGTTTTTAACGTCATTATTGAAATTCCGATGAACGCAGACCCGATTAAATATGAGGTCGATAAAGATACCGGCGCTATCTTTGTAGATCGTTTTATGGGTACTGCGATGCACTATCCCTGTAATTATGGATATATTCCAAAGACCTTGGCCGATGATGGTGACCCAGTAGATGTCTTGGTTATTACACCATTCCCATTGATTCCAGGAGTAGTGGTACGCTGCCGACCACTCGGCATATTGAAGATGACAGATGAAAGTGGGGGCGATGCCAAAGTTTTAGCGGTACCGGAAGACAAAATTTTATCTATTTATAGCCATTGGCAAAAACCTGAGGATATCAACTCATTGCGTTTAAACCAAATTCAACATTTTTTTGAGCACTATAAAGATCTTGAGCCCGGTAAATGGGTCAAAGTGCAAGGCTGGGAGGGCGTTGACTCGGCGAAACAGGAAATCAAACAGGGTATTGCGAATTACCAGGAGTAACTGTGTCAGTATTACGTATCGCGGTTGCACAACAGGATTTTAGTGTCGGCGATCTCGTCGGCAATACTGAAAAGATAGTTCAAGCCGCACAAGCTGCACATAGGGACGGCGCACACTTGCTGTTAACGCCTGAATTGTCTTTATGTGGTTATCCGCCAGAGGACTTATTATTACAACCGAGTTTTTTACAGGCTTGTGAGCAGGCGTTGCAGCATCTGCTGCAACGCCTAGCGGTCTTTCCTGGGTTATATGTCGTGGTGGGCTATCCAGCACAAATACACGAGCAACTATTTAATCGAGCGATAGTGGTTTGTGATGGCGAGATTCAAGGGCATTATGACAAACAGTGTTTGCCAAATCATGGTGTTTTTGATGAGCGACGCTACTTTCATCAAGGGGAGCACGCGCTAGTTTTAAATATTCAAGCTTGTCGCGTAGCAATCTTAATCTGTGAGGATGTTTGGCATCAACAACCTTCGGCGCAAGCCGTGGCTCAGGGGGCAGAGTTGATCGTGGTGCTGAATGCTTCACCCTATCACCAGGGTAAACCGGAAACGCGTGAAGCTATGGTGTGTCAGCGTGCACTGGAAACCCAAGTCCCCTATGTCTATTGCAATTTGGTTGGCGCACAAGATGAGTTAGTGTTTGATGGTGGTTCTTTTATGGTTGATCGGCATAGTCAGGTTATCCAGCGGCTACCACTGTTTGTTGAACGTTTGGCTTATTTTGTATACGACTCCGAGCAAGGTGGCATACCTGGCCCAATCGAAGCTTTTGCAGTCGCAGAAGCGCAAATCTATCGTGCATTGAAATTAGGGTTACGTGACTATGTACACAAAAATCAATTTCAAGGGGTGATATTGGGGCTGTCTGGTGGTGTTGACTCAGCTTTAGTATTAGCGCTGGCATGTGATGCGCTAGGTGCGGATAAAGTCAGTGCGGTCATGATGCCGTCTTGTTATACGGCTGAAATTTCGCTAGTAGATGCACGGGCTATCGCTAGCAATCTAGGGGTGCGTTATACAGAAATTCCTATTATGCCAATGGTGGAGGCATTGGGTCACAGCTTGCAGCCACACTTTGTTGGGCATGCGGCGGATACTACGGAGGAAAATATCCAGGCACGGGTGCGTGGCACACTGCTGATGGCACTGGCCAATAAACATCGCTCACTGGTGTTGACGACCGGTAATAAAAGTGAACTCGCAGTTGGATATTGCACTTTATATGGGGATATGGCCGGTGGCTTTGCTGTGATTAAAGATCTATTGAAGACCTGGGTGTATCGTCTATGCCATTGGCGCAATAGCCAATCTGCGGT
>JBIKXM010000056.1:0-6480 GCA_044355755.1 Burkholderiaceae bacterium
TTCGCTGCATATAACTTAGCTAACATGTGCAAGCTAGGGTGCCGCAGAAATACTTCTCGACATAAAGGTTCCGCCTCCTTAGGCCCGAAGCGTTTCAGAATATCGTTGAATCCATTCAATATTAAATTTGCAGCATGTTTACTATTCAGCTGCTCTTTGAGCCAGTCTAGTGCAACTTTATCTTGATTTAGGCGGCTATATGCCGCCAATATATGACTCGTAATCAGAGGATAGTATTCCTCGGGCGCCTGTAACCAAGTAGTTACTGCTAGTTGATCTTTGTCTGATTGTGCGTAAAGATTACCTAACAACAGAATCGCGTGTGCAAAGTTTGCTTGGTAACTGAGAGCTGAGTTTAAGTATTGTTCAGCTTGATCAAGGTGGCCACGCTTTAAATTATCCCGCGCCAGTTCGCAATAAAAATGTGCAATACGATTGGCATAATCAGCATGATTCTTCTGTTGTAAAACTTGCGCAGACTCAATTGCTTTGTGCCAATTCTTCTCTAGTTCATAGAGATGAAGTAGCCCAATATGGGCCGGTAAAGAAAAAGTGCTTTTACATAAGTCAGTAAAAATACTTTCAGCGCGATCAAGCATGCCTGCTTTAAGAAAATCTTGTCCTAACTCAAACAAAGCTTGTGTGCGGAAATTGGGCTCTAAGCCAGGTCGATTGACTAAATTTTGATGTACGCGGATAGCCCGATTGGTTTCCCCTCGGCGTCGAAACAGATTGCCAAGGGCAAAATGTAATTCGACTGTTTCTGGGTCAAGTTTAGCGACTTCAATAAAGGCATCGATGGCTTGATCAGGTTGCTCATTGAGCAAAAAATTTAAGCCACGAAAATATGAATTTGGTAAACTGGTATGCTCTTTGAGCAGTTGTCTTTTATCTAAGTGCGCCGCAAGCCAACCTAAAGCAAAAAAGATCGGCGCAATAATAAACCACCAACTTTCCAACACTATCTGCTACTCTCTTTATCTAATTTATATTCGTTAGGGTGATGCTTTGTATACGTGCGCAATATTTTACGCTGCCGCCAAAGATATGGAACTAATAACAAGCCACCAAATAATAGCCCCAAGCCAAAAAAAACACTGAGGATCAATATCAGTGGTGCTTGCCAAATATAGTCAAAAAATAATACAAAAGTGACTTTTTGCGTATTTTGTAATGCCAAAATAAACAATAGAATGAACGCGCTGATACGAACGAAGAAGATAAATATCTTTTTCATAGGGAATAGTCGACGCGCTGGCGCAATTGTTTACCCGCTTTAAAATGGGGCACGGCTTTGGCTGGGATAGATACATTTTGCCCTGATTTAGGATTGCGACCTATACGAGCCGGGCGATGGCTAATAGTAAAACTACCAAAGCCACGAATTTCAATACGACGCCCTTGATTCAGAGCCGTGATCATTGCCTCTAGAATAATTCTGACTGACACATCGATATCGCGCTGCTGTAGCTGACTAAATTTATTAGTTAGCTTTTCAATTAGCTCTGATTTGGTAGTCATAAGGGGAATGACAATTAAGGGTTATAAAAACTAAAGATTAATTTATGTAATCCACGAAAATTCTCACACACTTAGCTACAGCACGATTGATCTTCTTTTAAGGGATTATCAATCGTGCGTGCTTTCACACTCCCGATGTGGCCAAGGCTTACTTAATCACTGGGAGTGATGGGTATTTAGCTATTGTTTTGCTGCCCATCTAATTTGGCTTTGAGTAATGCGCCCAAATTAGTTGTGCCCGCTACACCACTTGTATCCGCTGACAATTTCTGTAGTGCTTCTTGCTGCTCTACATTATCTTTGGCTTTGATTGACAGGCTGATGCTACGCGATTTACGATCAATATTAGTGATCATTGCTGAGACAGTTTGCTCTTCTTTCAATAAGTTACGTGCATCTTCTACACGATCACTTGAGATTTCTGAAGCACGTAGATAGCCCTCAACCTCATCAGCTAATAATAAAACAGCGCCTTTAGCATCAATTGTCTTTACTTTTCCTTCAACAATGCTGCCTTTGTCATAAGTCGAAGTGTAGTTCGTAAATGGGTCGCCAGACAATTGCTTCATGCCGAGAGAAATACGCTCTTTGTCAACATCAATGGCGAGCACGACAGCCTCGACTTCATCGCCTTTTTTATACTTACGAACAGCGTCTTCGCCACTCTCAGTCCATGACAGGTCTGACAAGTGAACGAGGCCATCAATGCCACCAGGTAAACCAATGAAGACACCAAAATCTGTAATGGATTTAATGGCACCATTGATTTTGTCACCTTTTTTCTGGACTCGTGCAAACTCTTCCCAGGGATTAGGTTTGCATTGCTTCATACCTAAGCTGATACGACGTTTATCTTCATCAATATCTAGCACCATCACTTCAACTTCGTCTCCGAGTTGAACTACTTTGCCTGGAGCGACATTTTTATTAGTCCAGTCCATTTCTGACACGTGTACCAGACCCTCGATACCTGACTCAATCTCAACAAATGAGCCATAGTCAGTTAAATTGGTAACCTTGCCAAATAAACGTGTGTTTGGCGGGTAACGACGTGCGATACCGGTCCAAGGATCTTCACCTAACTGTTTGACGCCCAAGGAAACACGATTTTTCTCTTGATCGAATTTCAGAATTTTAGCGGTAATCTCTTGTCCGACCGTAAGCACTTCACTTGGGTGACGCACTCTGCGCCAAGCTAAATCAGTAATATGTAAGAGACCATCGATACCGCCGAGATCAACAAACGCACCATAGTCGGTGATATTCTTGACTGTCCCTTGGACAATCGAACCTTCTTTCAGGGTTGCAATAAGTTTTGCGCGTTCCTCTCCCTGGCTTGCTTCAACTACTGCGCGGCGGGATAGCACTACATTATTTCTTTTGCGGTCAAGCTTAATGACCTTGAACTCCATTGTCTTACCTTCATACGGCGACGTATCTTTGATCGGACGTACATCGACCAAAGAGCCCGGCAAGAAGGCTCGAATTGCATTGACCATAACGGTCAAACCACCTTTGACTTTACCGGTAATCGTTCCAACCACGAGTTCGCCAGATTCGAGCGCTTTTTCCAAATTCATCCAAGAGGCCAAGCGTTTGGCTTTATCTCTGGATAGAATAGTATCGCCATAGCCATTTTCCAATGAGTCAATAGCAACGGAAATGAAATCACCAATATTGACATCAACTTTACCATCGTCATTGGCAAATTCCTCAAGCGGAATAAATGCCTCTGATTTAAGTCCTGCATTAACAACGACAAAATTATGATCAATACGTACAACTTCTGCTGTAATCACTTCGCCTACACGCATATTTGCACGAGACAATGACTCTTCAAATAAAGCAGCAAAAGATTCACCAGTAAAGTTTGCTTGGGATTGCGGTTGAGTTTCGGTTTGTTGAGAGAGGTTAGACATGAAGTTCAAGAATTACTACGAGCCAATCAAACGCATTAACTGTAGTTTTAAATTCCAATAGTATAGAGGTTAGAAAAACCAGTACGCTGAACGTACTGGGCACATATTTGCTCAACCACTTGCTCCACCGATAACTCAGAAGAATCAATGACATAGGAGTCTTCCGCAGGTTTTAGTGGCGCAATTTCACGAGACATATCGCGCATATCACGCGCCTCAATGGTCTGTAGCAAGCTTGACATGCTAGCAGAAATACCATTTTCGTTCAATTGTTGATATCGTCTTGCGGCTCTTACTTGTATGCTGGCAGATAAGAAAATTTTCAGCAAAGCATCTGGAAAAATAACCGTTCCCATATCTCGACCATCAGCAACCAAGCCTGGCTCTTGCAAAAATGCTCTTTGTTTGTCAATTAAAGCGCTGCGTAATTCAGTATGTAAAGCAATGACAGAAGCTAAATTACCGATAGTCTCTGTACGAATTAACTGAGTAACCTGTTTTTTATTGAGCCAAACTTCATTTTGTTCAAAGGCAATCTCTAACTTTTCTGCCAATTTTGCTAGCCCTGCGCCATCATCACTGGCAATTTTTGCCTCTTGGCTGGCGAGCGCCACTAAACGATATAAAGCACCGCTATCCAAATAATGAAATTTAAGTTTCTTAGCAACCTCTTGGGCGACCGTGCCTTTACCTGAAGCAGTTGGCCCATCAATAGTAATCACGTTTTTCAGCATCTGCACATCTGTAGTCAATAAAGCGGTATTGTCGCATGTGAACCTAGTTCCTTAGGTTAGAAACCTCATCAAGCTATTTTGGTCATGCTCATTTCATTGCAAAAATAAGCATACCCTACAAGAGTATGTGGATTATTCGACTACAGAAAGTTCATGCTGCGCTAAAACTCCTGAGTCAGAGAAATAAGTTATCTGTAGCTTGCCACTACCTAGGTTTTGCTCTGTTAAATCAAAATCTAGCAAGCGATATAGGGTAGGGTAGTACACGGCAATATCTGATTTGCGTACCAATTCGGTTATTTTTCCCGTGTCAGAAATAAATTTCAATACTAAAGTACCATGAAGCGAGCGATTACCATGACGTACTAACTTAAACGATAATTTTTTTTCAGCGTTTTCATTGGCGGAGATAACCAAGTCATTAATTTTAGCTTGCGCATCGACAGCGCCGTGGTAAATAAACACGGGTATCGAGGCGCTAACTAGCGCCTGGACACTAATTTGCACATTTTTTTGAGTTTGTTGCGGCGTAGGTTGTACTAGCACAGCAATATCAGACTGATTGGTATTATCTGCTACTCTTTCAAATAACAAATGCGATCGATACTCACCCGCAGCTAAATTTTCAGGTTTACGTATGCCAACACGGACTGTTTGTGAGGCATAAGGGGCAAGGGTAAGTTGTCGAGGTGAAAATTGAATCAGTTGCGTAGCAAATAGCTCATTACCGATAGCTTGATCGGCATTGATTAATTGACCGTGCTCATCCATGCGTTTATTAACAAGACGCAGACGGTAGATCTCTGTTTGAAGACCTGTATTAGCAATATCAATCAATGCAGTTTGTGCCCCCTTGATGTCGCTGAATACCAAGCGGGTAGGGTGTAAGAGCAAATCAGCCTGCGCCGATGTAACAATAATGCCCACCAAAAAAGAAAAAATGAAAATCTTTACGGCATTCAAAAACACGACTTTCTCCTAATCAAGGTCTACTGTTACAACAAAAGAGCCGCTATAGCTGCCTGGTGTTTGATTACTGTTAACTCTTAATGTGCCGCCAACCGAAAAAGCTTGGCCGTTTGTACCGGTATTGCCACGAGTCGGAGAACTAGTGAATTGATTTAATCGCATAGATGCTCCCGGACCGGTTAAATTGATCGCTGATGGAAAGGTAATGTTGTATCTTTTATTTTTTGCTTTGGAAGTTACAAAAAACTGAGCTGGTGCACCCGGGTCGCTGGATAAAAGGGTCGTAGTACCGGTGTTAGTGCGGACACCAAGAGGAGAGATGACTATATTGCCGCCGCCACCTGCAACAAAACTACCAAAAGATAAGGACTGTGTTGTTGTGATACTAATGTTGTTTGCAGCAGCATAGTTATGCGTGATCAAAACAATCAGGGTAATAACGGAATATTTAAAGTTGATGGTTCTCATCACGACTACCTTTTAATAGTAATCCACAGAAATACTGAAACTCCCTAAGTATATACCCGCAGCCTGGTTGGCGCCGACCGTCAAGGTGCCGCCAACATTGATAGTGGCAGTACCTGAAGGACTAAAGGTGCCTATCGAAGTAGGGGAACTGGTAAATGCATTGAGCTGCATTGGGTTCCCGGGGCCCGTTAAAGTAATGCTACTCGGCAAATTAATTGAAAATCCTGCACCTGGATCGCCAGTTAAATAAAAACTAGCCGGATTACCTAAACCCATCGAAGACAAAACCACATTAGCGCTCATTCGTCCGCCATTAGGGTCAATGGTAACCGTGCCAGTGGCAAAAGATGCCGGGGCAACCGAACCGAAAAGCAAATCCGCTGTTTTGACCAGTGTCACCGGAGCGACTACGGTTGCACTCGCGTTTGCACTATCACTTGAGGAATCCTTATCTGCATAAACATTTACCTGATAGACAGAAAGGAGAAGCAGTATGAGTAGATTTTGAATTCTCATATTTAGGATATCTAAATCTGCGCACAGGTGATTTGGCAAATTATTGCTCACTAAAGCCAAAAATTTCCTGGACTGCACGCATGGTTAACCATTCATTTTTGGTTCATTCTAATTGAAATGATATCTATGTAAATCACAGCACTTTTTTTGTTGTCGTTGAATCTTATCAATCGAGAACATAGCCTACTTCGTGTTGTTATAACTTTGTTAAAAATATATAATTTTCGGCTTTTTCATTTTAACCCTAGGGTCTGTTGACGTTTCACATAGGTAACCATAAGAGTACACATGCCATAGCAACGGTACTCTGATAATTTCGCTTCAATTTATCGAACCGTGTTGCTAATGCGCGG
>JBIKXM010000291.1:0-6470 GCA_044355755.1 Burkholderiaceae bacterium
TATGTTTGGTCTGATAAAAAAGCACAAAGGGCGCTATTGCAAGGAGAGTCTGTTCGTGGACTAGTATGCACCTTGGGAGAGCTGCCCATTCTCGCAAAAGAGACTAGGCGAGCTGAAAACCTGCCGGATTTTAGCAATTTACCTAATATTCCCAGCGATTTTTTCCATAGTTGGATAGAAAAATATCAAAAAAACTATCCTGCGCATGTTCAGTTGATGTGCGCACTATTGCGCATTTACGAGCAACACAAGAATTTACCGGCTACGCATATAGTGGGTGGACATGGTGGGAGAACGCTTTTGCAACACTCCCTGTTGGCTGCATATTTTATGGATAAATTGGCACATTCTTGGTCCTATACAGGATTGCGCGACCGTGCTGGCAAGCGCGTTATTCTGAAACTTCGAGATCAAGCGTATCGGTTTAATCCGGATGATCCATTGATAGCCATTATTGGGATTGCGCATGACATTGGGAAAATAGAAGCCTATATTTATGCTGAGAATGACGGCAAAAAAATTATTGGCATTCATCACGAACATGATTTGACTGGCGCACGCATGATTGCGCGTTTGCCTGAATCGTGGAGCATCCCAGATGATGACCGTCAGGCGATGTTTCTCGCCCTGGCGCATTACCATCATCCAATGGCATTACCGTTATCTCCAGACCGTAGAGCGATTGATGATAGAACGATTGCGCTTATGGAGCTGCTGATCAAGACCGATTTTGTTACCTCCCGTGTTGAGACTAAGGGCGTTGAGCCTACGGAAAAAGATTACGAAGAAATCGGCAAAGTAGACTCGGTAAAGGAAG
The DNA here is from genome assembly GCA_044355755.1 of Burkholderiaceae bacterium. Classification (GTDB taxonomy): domain Bacteria; phylum Pseudomonadota; class Gammaproteobacteria; order Burkholderiales; family Burkholderiaceae; genus JADYYQ01. The sequence goes on from JBIKXM010000291.1 coordinate 818, forward strand.
TGAGCGTTGAATCGGTTTGGCAAGCCTTTGTTGAGATTATTTCCGAACATGGCAGAATCAATAGTCCAGATCCTCGCTTTAATGTCGGTACTTTGTGTACCGGCAAGGGGTTTACTAAACCCATGCTATTAATAAAAGAAGACTCTATTCGTTCAGCATTAATTAAACGCTTACATCTTCAAACAAGCACGTTATTAGGTGACGGACGGTATCAAATAACAATTGATTTGCTCAGACAACTTGATACCAAAGGGGTCCTCTACCGTATTCATGAAGATATAGAATTTTCTGCTGAAAATGCGCTTTGGAATGTTGATTTCATGACTCGTACCGCAGTCGGTGCGCAGCCAGAAAAAAAATCTGGATGGAGCGCAGTGATCATTATTGATCCAAAATTATTTACTCGTATCGAGCAGGCAGAGCCGTATTGGTGGTTTGCGGTCATTCAACGTGGAACGATGGGTGCGGCAAGAGCCATTAACAAAAAGGGGATGCTTTCGACAAAGAAAAGCAAGAAAGACGCGCCTAATCTCATAGATGCCAGTGAGGCTGAGTTTTCACAGCAGATCGAGCAAGCGAAAAAAGATTTCAGTACTGTTTTTCAAATGGAACAAGTCGGTAATGACGTACAAGAACAGGCTTCAGGCGTGCAGCAAGAGGATCTTAATCAACCGTTAGCGATAGAAAATAAAATGATCCCTATCGTTGACCTGGATGACCTTTGGGAAGAAAAAGATGCTCAACAAAGTGAACAAACAACAAGTACTCAAACCAGTGTGTGCGTTGAACATGATAAGGCGGTAGCAGTCATCACAGGTAGTTCTGAAGAACCTAAAAAGAGAATAGCGCCGATTGATGTAAAAAACGGCTTAATCAAAGCGGTATTGACTGCCAAAGAACAAGATGTCATTCTTCGTGAGCTCAATGATCGTTATTTAGTCTCCAATCAAACACTTAATCAACTGGTTCCTGAAATTGATTGGGATGGTTGTCGGTATAAGATAGAACAGATGACTAAATCATCTAAGTTAGATGCTATGTATAGCGCAATAGGTGAAAGCGGGGCATTTATTTTGGTGTTTAGCAAAACGCTTGGCGTTAATTAGTTGCGTGTTTTCCCAGAGAAGCGGAAACCAGATCATCATATTCCTTCAATTTTCTTGGTTCTGGGCGCATATTGCGCTCACGCCAACGCCATACGGTGGCGCGATCGACACGGAGCACTTCGGCTAAAAGTGTATCGCGACGTTTGTCGTCAGATTGGATACCTAATGATTGAACCCAACCATCAATAATAGCGTGCATCGAGAGTTCATTGAATTTAAGATTAATGGCGCGGAATTCGCTTCCTGCCTCACGGCGTAAAGTGCGTGCTTCTTCCAGCATGGCGGTTGGGACATTTCTGACAATGCCATAGAGATAAGAGGAGAGCGTCCCTTTAGATGTATTCAATAACTTTGCAAACTCTGGAACAGAGTAGCCGAGCTCCTTGCGAATATCATTGAGCTCAATACCAGCTTCGGATGGCTCATTAGGTAGCTTTTCTCTGTGTATGCTCGCTTTTGCACGACGCTGTACCAACTGAGGTACCGTGTCGATACATGACATTCTTAAGCTGGTGGCTAGTTGCATAGTCATCCCCTGTGGTTTTCTCAATCGGCGATTAAATTCATCCATCGCTTTTTTACGATCCATGCTTTTGCCGATTTCATCCATGACGTAGCATCTATCGTCGGTGTGCACAGCTGTGATTGGATAGACTAATTTACCTTGTTCCAATAGTAAATCCAGTGATTCTTCAGTGTTTTTCTCAGATTTTCTGCGTGCCATATTGCACGCAGAAACATGGAGTACGTTGTATATTTTATCTGTATCTTCGGTTGTTTGGACAAATTTTTTCGTTAGCAGCAAAGCGAGCTCTTGCGTTAATTCATCCCTAAAGCAAGGTGTTAAACGCGATGTGAAGCAGGCATGCGCAATTAATCGCTTGACACGAGGTGACACATAATATGCCTGCATCACATCGTCAATGGATGCGATGCCGCTTTGATAATCTGCGATCGCCTTTTCCAAGGAACGATGAGTTTTCAAGCGTGTGTCGATGCGTCTCGCGCTTTGCATGATTCGTCGATCAGTTGCGCAAGCGCACTTTTTAGTTCAATCGGTATAGAAAGTCTATCAAGTAGTTGATCTGTCGCGGCAAGCACTATTTCAGCAGCAATATCAGGATTTTTCTTGATGACAGAAGCGGTGCGTGACACGAAGATATGAATGTTGTTGCTAGTGCTTTTGTTTTGGCATGGCAAGTAACTGCGGCCAATGACGAGACTTGGACTCTGCATAAAATACCTTTCAATTGATCTAAACCACAAAAAGTTGCTTCACTGGCACTCCCCAGCGCCAGGTAGATACAAATCTTTCTTGCATTTCTTATATCGAAAAAGTACTCGTATAATTAAAGACAAGAAAGAAAATTGTTTCACAAAAACAGTTGTATAACATCCGTACAAAAGTACGGATAGAGACACTCAAAGATTTTTATAAAAACACATGAGACAAAGAATCGTTCCGCAATGGAAATCTGGTATTGATATCATCAGTCTAATCGAGCACTTTCCCGTTCCAGCAAGTTTTAAAGAGGCGGATACCGGTAAATATATTGTCAATAATGCGATCAATTCACGACAGTTTGGTATCGATAACCCGCAAGATCTCGTTGGATTAACAATACATGACGTGAGATTTGGTCAGCCAAAGTGGGGCGCGCAGTATGCACATGCGGTTGCAAAATTGGATTTGCATGTGCGCGAAAAGAAAACGGTTGCGATCGGTAAACATCAGTTTCTTGATGATAGCGGCGAAGTGCAATTAGAGGAAATGACAAAAATGCCAATATTGGGTGCTCGGCGTAATATTTTGGGCATCGTCACGTATCGATATGACATAACGTCAACACTTTCCTCAAGGGAATTGTATGAACTCTATCGGAGTTTTTATGACGCAAGTGACGCAGTCAAACGGGTGTTGACTTGTCTCGACATCGATCAATACTTTACCGCTCTGCCTACCCAGGCGCAATTTCGGGTTTTTCTCTCTAAATCCGAGCGCTTTACCAATAGGGAAATCGCGAAACTCCTCGGTATCTCAGATAGAACGGTTGAATGCCATATAGACGACTTGCGAAGCAAGGTTGTTGATAACAATTTACAACAAGCGTTAGCCGCGATTAAACGGGATGCCCTATGCGCTGGCAATTGAATCCCCTACTAAAAATTGCGTTTACTGCCAACCTTTTCGAGTGGTATGAGTTCTCACTGACGGCTTTTATGGCTTTAGAAATCGGCCGACTCTTTTTTCCGGAAACGGGCGATAAAACAGCGCTCATGCTAAGTTTTTCGGTGTTTGCCAGCAGCTATTTGGCGCGGCCACTCGGCAGCATATTTTTTGGCATTTTTGGTAATCGCTACGGCGCAGGTGCGGCGCTTAGGACCAGCTTAATTGTGATGGCAACGCCAGCATGGTTGATTGCCTTCTTACCGACTTACCAAACAGCCGGCTACCTCGCAACCGGTTTGTTGATTGGCCTAAAAATCATACAAGGTTTTGCGGCGGGCGGTGAAACACCTCTAAGCGGCTACTTTATCTCGCTCAATACAGCGAGTAAAAATCGCGGACTATATTGTGCTTTGGTTGTCGTCAGTGGCTTTATAGGTATGTTGTTGGCTTCAGCCGTCGTCTGCGCTTTGCCATACTGCGCCACGTTGGTATCGCAGCTACTAGGCAAAACTAGCATGGGGTATTTAGCTGAATCCTGGCGTTGGCCATTTTTGCTCTGCATACCCTTATCGCTTTGGATTTATTCGCTCAGGTCATCTCTATCCCTGATGCCGAGCGATCAAACAAAAGTGCATCGTGTCTTACGTAAAAAACCGATAGCGCTGCTGCTACAAGCCTTTGTACTGGTTGCGTTTATGGAGGTATTCATCTACGCGGTGTTGATTTGGTTGCCGAGTTATCTGCATAGTTATGTTGGTGTTTCCAGCTTCGACGCAAGATTGACTAATGTGATGACACTGCTGATTTTTTCGCTAGCTATGATTGGCGCAGGCTATGCGACACGCTGGATGGATGCTTCAAAATTTGTTCTGATTGGGGTTGGCTCTTTGGTGTTTTTCAGTTATCCATTGTTTATGCTTTTGCAAAGTGGCGATTTTCTTGTACTGCTGCTTACACAAATTTCTTTTGCAATCATGGCGGGCTGTTTAGTGGGCGTTATTTTTGTTGTGCTGCCGGATTTGTTTAAAGACAATTGGCAAAGTTTGGGGATGACCGTTTCTTATTCTCTCCCTACTGCTGTTTTTGGCGGAACCGCACCACTGGTATGTGCCTATTTAATTGAGGTGACGCACTTATTAACTGCACCAGCGCTTTACATCATTGCTTTCGGTTTATTTGCGCTTCCCGTTGCTTACCATCTTTCTTTGAAAAATAGAGTTAAAACAGATGTCCCACATTCAGGAATTACCGCCGACTTATCTGGTAACGCCAGAGCCGTCGGCTGACCAATCTTTCGCTGGCTTTATTTTCTGCCTGGAGCGTACTTTAGAGGCAGGCATTCGTCTGGTGCAATTGCGGGCGAAGACACTGACGGCAGAGCAATACGTTGCGTTGGCGAAAGAGGCGCTGGCTTGTTGTCGACATTACAACGCGCGGCTGTTACTGAATGCGCCAATCGATATGGTACTGACTTTACAGGCCGATGGTGTACACCTCACCAGTACAAATCAAATAGCGTGCGCAACCAGACCACTATCGGCAGAATTTTTGGTTTCGGCGGCTTGTCATGATGCGCATCAAGTACGTCACGCGAACCAGATCAGTGCAGATTTATTGACGCTATCGCCAGTGTTACCGACAGCTACCCATACGACTGCTACACCGATGGGTTGGGCAAAGTTCCAAGAGCTTGCTGCGCTGACCACGATTCCTGTCTATGCTTTAGGGGGCATCACACCCGATATGCTGGACGAGGCTCGTCAAGCCGGTGCTTATGGTATTGCTGCAATTCGTTCGCTATGGGTAAGCGGGACTGAGGTTGCTAATTTAATTTCTTAGGAGGTGTACGATAAACCAATAGCCATCTAAGTATCAGACAAATGACACCAAAAATTACGGGAAGAAGCACGCCCAAAATTGCCAATTTACTACTCAAAGAACTTATCCATTCTGGAATCATTTGCCCTCCACCAATCTTATTGGCAAGATACGCTATTGTCATTGGCCCCATACATGCCATCAAATAAGCACACACCACAAGAAATTTTTCATTAAGTTTCATTTTCTTCCCTCGTTAAAAATCTTCTCCATGCTTATCAAAGAACTCACCTACCCATTTGAGGATGACAAGAAAAGATATGGCCATCATGACCATGAAGAAAGCGCAACATAACAAAATATCCAACTGGGCATCATGAGATGCGTGCCACACATTAGACCAATTCAAACCTTGACGCTCCATTCCTATCTGGGGTTGCCTCAGAAAACGGAAAAAATCGTACGCTAAGCCGGTTGCAGAGGCCGTAGTGACCTGAACTTGCCTATGCCTATCTTGGTATTGCTGCGCCACAAATAGTCGCCGGTCAAATTGATGTGC
>JBIKXM010000057.1:0-6467 GCA_044355755.1 Burkholderiaceae bacterium
TGGTGCGCGTATTGTGACGCCGTTTATTTATAACACGACGATTCGCGTAGCCAATCAGCGTAAAGAAATGAAGCGGGTAGAAGATGCGATTAGCTCACGTCGGAATCGGCAAACCTTGCCTAGCTTTCTAAAACTTGGCAACGAAAACCCAGAGGACAAACTGGCCGACCTTGAATATATGCGTCGGCAATGCACAGGCGATGGCGACAAGTTTGTTTATGTGTCGAGTACCGCATTTCTATTTGCATCGGAAAGAAATCAAGCCATCGAATCGGCAACCACGCTAAAAAGTACTTTAGACAAACTAGGATTCGATGCCCGTCTGGCAAAAAACGATAGCGTAGTTAGATGGGCGCAAGGTTTACCGCTCAATTTTTCGCCAGGTATTGCTGAAAAATTAGCTAATGAGTCCATTATGCCGCTATCTGCGGCAGGTTGTTTAGTGCCGGTTTATGGCGATAACCGAGGCAATGCGTTAATTATGAGTGAGCATACAGGTGCGGCATTTATTACAAGACGTGGGTCTATCCATCTTTTCGATGCCTTTGTTTCCAATGACAACTATTGCGGCACGATGTGCGCACCCAGTGGTGCGGGAAAGACCTTCTTTTTGCAGTATCTAATAAGCTGTGACTTAGCAGAAAAGACAAATGTATTTTTGTTGGAAGTGGGTCAGGCGACAAAGAAGTTTTGCAAGGCTGTTGGTGGAGAGTTTAACGAATTCACTTTAGGCAAGGGGTACACGCCTTCGCTCAATCCTTTTACAGGTTTAAGCGATGAACAATTCAATGATCAGCAAGAAATGATCACGTCTTTATTGCTATTGATGGCGTTTGAAAATGAAGCACCCCAACCTGGTTCAAAAATCGCGATGGCTGAAGCTGTCAGGGCGGCTCATGCGCAAAAAGGGGATACGACAGAAATCATGGATGTTGTCGATGCTTTGATGCGTATTAGAGAGCAAAGTGAGCATGGCGCAGAAAGGAATGAGGTCGAGAATGCAGCTACCAATTTGATTCCAAGGCTTGATGCATTTATCAAATCACCATCGCGTGGACGATTTTTCAACGGCCCAGGCACGATCAATATCCATGCCCAATTTACTGTATTTGATATGGGTGGATTAAAAGGCGATGAGCATCTACGGAAATGCGTGACGTTTTTTGTTATCAATATGCTGATGACGCGCATTAGCTCCGTAAGAGGGCGCAAGAAAATATATATTGACGAAGCACTTGATCTCTTTAGCGACAAGGCTGTTCTGGAAATTGCGAAAATCATTTACCTACAAGGACGTAAGCATAAAGCAAGCATATTTTCAGTAATTCATTCACTGGTTGAGTTTGCCAAGCTAGAAGCAGGGCAACTGATTTTGGCTAATTCGGCATGGAAACTGGTTTTAAGCCAAACCGATGAAGAAATAGACAGTGTTTTTTCAAAGAAATTATTATCAAGCTATGACACCGATCCTTATTTTCAAAAACTTGTTAAATCTATTGAGACAAGAAAAGGGAAATTCTCAGAAGTTTTGATTGTCGGCAAAGACTATTACGAAGCAGTGAGACTGTATGTAGACAAATTTACTGCAACGCTATTTAGTTCCGAGGACGATGCACGCGACGTGGTGTTTGATTTGATGGATAGTGGCATGAGCGCTGTCGATGCGGTTCATTTTGTGATGGGTGATAAGAAAAAAAGTCGGCTCGATTTTTTGCGCTTGGCTTTAAACAATATATTGAATGAGGATGATAACTTAACTGCTGATGAGTTAATGAGCGATGTCAGAGAGGTACTGCAATGAAGCAAATTTTCCTTGCTGGCAATGTCCCTTATTTTGCTGTCATGATATTGATTGGCGGTGCCTTCTTTCTTGGTTTACACCTCAAAGAGGAACCTGCGCGCATTGCCATTGCTGAAAAAGGCGCAGTGATCCTAGAGGCTGTACTAGATCGCCCGAGTTTGTCGCCAGAACAGCTTGATGAAGAAGTTAAAAAGCCGATTGTGAATGTGCTAAACCACTATGCAGCCCAAGGATTTGTTGTCATTGATGTTAGCAAGGATGAAAACGGCAATATGCAGGTGGCTGCGTTACCAAGGGCAGCCGTTGATATTACTCCGTTGTTGCGTTCCGCTATCAAGAAAAAATTAGATAAACCAGTGGGGCAGGGCGATGAGTGAATCGATGACTAAATATCACCAAAAGCAAATGTGGCTATGTTTGATTGCCGCCATCATCATTGCTTTTCTCTATTGGTTTAAGCCACCCTTCTCATTTTCTTATGACCCGCATGACGAAACCTGCTTACCAGATTTGCGGCTGTCATTTTTAGTGCATCGGCAGCCAGAGAAGATTCAGCGGGGGGATTATCTATTTTGGCGGCCAAGCGGTGCGCTGAGTTATATCAAACAAGAGTTTGTATTGAAGCAAGTGTCCGGCATACCAGGTGATCGATTAACAATTCAGCAAGGCGTAATCAAGGTTAACGACAAGGTTGTTGCACAAGGATTACCACTTATCGATAGAAAAAAAGTCGATATCACAACATACCAACGAGACGAAGTAATTCCTGATGGCTATGTGTTTATGACGGGTACACATCCACGGTCAAACGACTCTCGATATTGGGGATATCTTGATGTCAAACAAGTTGTTGGCAAGGGCTACAAAATTTTATGATGGCGAAAACAAGTTTAGTGCGGATGATAGGGATGCACTTGAATTTCCCCTTCTGGAAAGGCGGCGACCAATTTCAGTTCGCCTCCCAAGGCTCGAACATACTCGCGCAGGGTACTAATATACATATCTTCCCTGCGTTCCAGTTTAGACACGGCCGCTTGTTCGATTTGCATTGTTTCAGCCATCTCGATCTGCGTCATCTGACGATGTTTACGCAGCTCTTGCAACTGCATCTCAACCAATATCGCTTCAGCCCGTGCAGCCGCACGCGACTGCGCCTCTGGCGACATCTTGGCGCGCAAAGCACTAAATTTTTTAGCCATCGAGCAGTCCCTCCTGAGATAATTCACGCAGATGCACATCATAAAGCTTATCTGCGATGGGAATATGTTTGTCATACCAACGACTATCCCCCGTTTTGTCGCCACCTAACAACAAAATGGCACATCGTCGCGGGTCAAATGCGTAAAGTATCCGATAGGGACGGCCAGCATGCTGCACACGCAGTTCTCGCATATGTGCATGCTTTGAATTTTGGATCTGTGAGGTATGTGGATAACCCAACTGAGGGCCATGCATTTCAAGTAACCAAACAGAGGTATCCATCGATATCTGTTCTTCCTCGCTTAAAGCATCCCACCACTGACCAAATGTATCTGTGTATTCAACGTCCCATGTCATGGGTAAATTATAACTCAAAAGGAATATTCCGTAAAATACCTTTTTTAGTGAATTCCAGTATGTTTAAAAGTTGATTAAATAATGATGCGATCCAAAAGAATACTCATATTCATGATAGGCATTTTATGGAAGCTTGCTCTGCAAGCAAATGAACCGGTCAGATTGGACGATGGCTATGGAGACGCTTTTTTAAATTATCAGCCATACGTTGTGCCAGGTAAAAAGAAAGAAAAAATATCAGTCTTTAAACAAAAAAACAAACCGCTGCAGCCTCAAAAAAAAGAAGAAATAGTCGATGTGGCGTGGTTGCGCAAACATCTTCCGATATTGCTTGATCGCGCTATTGATCAGCCAACTAAAGATAATGTTTCTGCTTTTCTTTATACGCAGCGTGTTGTCATGGACAAGGGTCAGCGTTACCAGGAGATGTTTACCAGGGTAACAAACGAAGATCCATTACTAAATGAGAATAATCGCATTCCTTATGCCACGATGGGTTCGCAGTCGATTCGAAATGCTGATTATCTGGCGCAGCAACAAGCGGTAAGAGAAATGGCAGAGCAGGGTGGTATGGTGATGTTTGTCGATAGCACATGCCGATTTTGCGGTATGCAAATCCCGATAGCGGCTTCGCTTAAGAATCTCTACGGTATAGAAACATTTGTTGTCACGCTCGATGGTAAAGCACCTAAAGGCTACATAGGGCCTTTGGTACCAGACAATGGCCTATTCCAAAAAATAGGGCTGAAATTAACACCATCGATTGTTTATGTTCATCGACCACGTGCTTATGTGGGGGCTGTCGATCCAAATCAATATCTGATTATTTCACAAGGCTTCTACGCCGCGGATGAGCTTGTCAAGGTACTGGCCTTTGCCGGACACGATAAAAAAATACTGAGTAGTCAAACCGCGCGTGATTTAAGTGTTTGGACACGAGGTGTGGCATCGAACGAAGATCTGCAAAATCTTAAGTTAGATCCAAACGATCCCATTGCAATCAAAAAAAGACTGCAACCTATGTTGCTAAAACAATATCGATAAAGGCATGCCTATGCGCTACAAAAAATGGATTGTTTGCGTACTATTGAGTTATCCCCTATTTGTCAAGGGAGGCATTCTGGGGGATCTTAATGAAATGTTCATGAGCAACAGTACAGCGAGTGGGCAAATCAATACCAAGGATAGGGTCGGTGTTTTTGGTGGTAGTGTGGCGATTCGTGCGCCAGTACGCTCGGTTGTGGTCGTTGCTTTTGATCCACCTCGCCTGAATGCTGGATGTGGTGGGGTAGATCTATACGGTGGCTCTTTTAGCATGATCAACAGCCAGCAGCTTGTACAAATTTTTAGGCAAGTTGCCGCGCATGCCGCAAGCCTTGCGTTTAAAGCAGCGATTAAAGCGATTTCACCGAGCCTGGATGCACTGATGACCGAGTTCCAAGCGCTGCTACAGAATATGAATAATCTGGCAAAAAACTCCTGCCAACTCGCTCACCTGGTGATTGATCCTGCGGAGAAGACTTTAACGAATGCCTTGCAAGGCGATGGTAATGTGGGGGCGACCAATAAAGGGATGTTTACTGATGCAATGGCTTCATTAACTGGTTATTTAGCCAGTGCAAATAGCTATTTTAAAAAACAAGGTGAAGTCAATCCAAAATCAGGAAACCAAGTGGTCAAAGCAGTCACTGCGTCTGGTGCCACTAATATTTTAGGACTGGCCGGGCTAAAAAACTTTGATGGTTCCGATGATGACGCAAGCGATCCCAATACCTTAAACAACAAACTACTGATTTCTTTTTTAGGCTATGAAATCTTTGGCGTTCCCTGTGATTCATCGAATGAGGCGGGGCAGAAAGACACTTCTCCCGATGTGAGCAGCAATAGCCTGACACGCCTCAGTTGTAAGGGGTCAGCAACCATTAAATTAGATGATATGGTGAAGGGTGGTGGAACGGGATCTATTCGCGCTGCTACCCCTCTTACGCTTTACAAATGCGTGAACCCAGCAGGAGCAGGTATTGCGAATGGCGGATTTGATCCGCAAATCTGCACGCATATGCAGAAAGAAAGCTTTACCTATTATGGTATCCAAGGCTGGATCAATCAAATGATGTTTGGCTCTGCGACTTCTGATACGGTAAAACCTGATTCCATCTTAGGGAAGTTCAACGGAGGCGGGACGCTGACTTTTACAACTGCGCAAGTGCAGTTCATCAAGAATTCTGGCATACCATTAATTAGTTTGTTATCCAAGACATCTAATCCATCGACCAGAGTATCGATAGCGCAAAGATTAGGTTCCTATTTGTCTGACTGTATTGCAGCCAGATTTGGAGAAGGGCTGTACAAGGCGGCGAATGGTATTCAGTACAACAACCATTACGCATTGAGCGACGACATTAAAAAGAATATAGAGACACTGCGTGTCGATTATATGGAAATGCAAAAAGCCTGCGTGAAGGATGCAACTGTTTTACGTATTGCGCAAGAATTGAATGCCAGTGCCACACTCAACGGCAATACCAAGTAGGGATAGCGATGATTGATCTAACCATCTATACGGTTAACGCTGATATTAATTTGCTCAATGCTATTTTTAATGGCGTTGCCATGATCTGTAATCAGCATTCGTTAATCTGGGGATTTGCTTTGCTGGTTGCAATATGGAAGATCATGTCTTCGGTAACCGTTACCGCACTGGCGGCTGCTTCAGGTGGTGCTGCGGGCGGCGTACTATCAAAAGGCGCAACCAATGCGCTCATGCCGTTGATTTTTGCATTTTTACTGACGACGCCTGGTTTAAAAACGAGTGTTCAAGTAGAAAGCACAATTAATGGCAAGGTCACCAAGATTGATCATGTTCCTTTTGTCATTGCCGTGATTCCTGCAACAGCCAGCATGATGTCTCAAGAAGTCGGGCGAATTGTTGAAACGGCCTTTCAAGCGGTATCGACAGATTACCCGTCTATTTCTGCTTCGGGTAACGGCTTTATCAATCCATTGAAAGTGTTACTGACATCGCGTACAGCGGTGATGCGATTGGGCGGCATAGACTCAGAAATCAGGACAGTTTTATCGACCTGTTTGGGCGCAGATTCAGGTGTTG
>JBIKXM010000058.1:0-6447 GCA_044355755.1 Burkholderiaceae bacterium
CAACAGCGTTTACGTAAAGCAGCTGAGTTTTCTAACGTTTTTTCTGTAAGGCCTAAACGCAGTGATCACTTCTTTCTTTATACGAAAGAAAACGATCAAAGCCAAGCCAGACTTGGCTTAACAATCGGCAAGCGCCTTTGCAAGCACGCTGTTAGAAGAAATTTAATAAAGCGTATTGCACGCGAGATATTTCGTAATAGTAATATTTCATCAAAAAAAGTCGATATTTTAATTCGCTTACAAAAAAGTTTTGATTTACCCAATCAAAAAATAAGCTGTCGAGATTTAAAAAGAAATTGTTTTAAAGAACTTTCGTACTTGATTAAAAAAATTGATGAAACGGCTTATCTCGAAATTTGATTTTCTAATCAAGCAGAATGATAAGCCTATCCTTGCGCGAAAATCGTTATGCCGCACAATATTTGGTACTCCAAGTAGACAGTGCGGTATTTTCTTATTCAGGGTATGCAATATTTTTTATAAAGCGATTTTTAAAATTACGTTACTATCGCTCCGCCTTTACAAACTCCTGATCAGCCCATTTTTGGGTTCATGTTGTCGGTTTTACCCCAGTTGTTCTGACTATGCCTATGAATCTTTTAGCAAACATGGGCTATTGTTAGGAGCTTGGTTAACGCTCAAGCGTTTATGTCGATGCCATCCATTTGGTTCTGGAGGGATAGATTGGGTACCCGATAAAACGCCTGAAACGGTACAGCGATATTGTCAGAGCTTACGCAAAACGGTTACCGCACAACATGCCGGTGAGGCCCGTACAAAAATCAGTACGGCGACGAGGCAAAATAAAGCGGATGCAGTTTTGCCTAAGTTCTAATTGTGATAAACCTCCCTATTGATTTTGTTGATGGATATTAAGCGTATATTTTTGTGGGCCATTTTTATTATTTCATTATTGATGTTGAATAATAATTGGCAGAGTTATCACAACCAATCTCAGCCTTCTCTAAATCAGAAAACAAATGCTGTGCCGAGCCGATCTGATTTACCTGTCCCATCCTATGGTAGTTTGGCTGAACAAAGCAGTGATGTGTTAGCACAGCAGCCGATAGAACAAGGACAATTGATTACCATTACAACCGATGTGATGCGAGCGCAAATCGATACATTGGGAGGTAGCTTAGTTTATCTTGAGCTATTAAAACATCAGGATAAGCAAGGTAAACCAGTCGTTCTATTTAATCAGCATCAATCCGCTCCGATTTATTTAGCCCGCTCCGGATTAGTCGGGGCCAATGAGCTACCGAACCATCGTAGTCAGTTTCGCGTTTTACCGGGCCCGACAACATTGGTCGATGGCCAAAATCAGTTAACGCTCGCATTAGAAACCGAAAAAGCGGGGATTAAACTAACCAAGTCTTATGTATTTAAGCGTGACAGCTATGAAGTCGATGTCAATTTTGATATCCAAAATCAAGGCACACAGCCTATTTCCCCTACCCTATACCTTGAGTTGTTACGAGATGGTAGCAAAATAGAAACCAGTCATTTCTATAGTACCTTCACGGGTCCGGCTGTCTATACGGATACAGAAAAATTCAAAAAAATTGAATTCAGCGATATCGATAAAGGAAAAGCCAAATATCCTGCTCGTGCTAGCAAAGGAGAAACCAGTTGGATTAGTTTTGTCCAGCACTACTTTGTTACGGCTTGGATTCCAGATAATCAAACGCAGCATGATATCTATATTGAAAAATTAGATAGCAAACTTTACCGTATTGGTGTGAAACAAGCCTTGGGTACCCTGCCACCCGGTAGCCATATTATGCGTGCAGAACGATTGTTCGCTGGCCCTCAAGAGGAGCCCTTGCTGGAAACGGTGGCGCCAAATTTAGAGTTGGTTAAAGACTACGGTTGGTTAACGATTATTGCGAAACCATTATTCTGGTTATTAGAAAAATTCCATAATTGGTTAAATAACTGGGGTTGGGCAATTGTGCTATTAACCGTATTGATTAAACTGATTTTTTTCCCATTATCCGCAGCCAGCTATAAGTCTATGGCGCGTATGAAGGACTTGCAGCCGCGCATTGCAGCCTTGCGCGAACGGCATAAGAATGACCCGCAAAAAGTCAATCAAGCGATGATGGAGATGTATAAAAAAGAGAAGATTAATCCGCTCGGTGGTTGCTTACCGATTCTGATACAAATTCCGGTATTTATCGCCTTATATTGGGTGTTACTAGCGTCCGTAGAGATGCGCAATGCGCCTTGGATAGGTTGGATACATGATCTGTCTGCGCCCGATCCCTACTACATTTTGCCGGTTCTGATGGCCTTATCTATGTTTTTACAAATTAAGTTAAATCCAACGCCACCGGATCCGTTGCAAGCCAAAATCATGCTGTTTGTCCAATTAGGATTTTCGGTGATGTTCTTTTTCTTCCCTGCTGGACTGGTATTGTATTGGGTGGTTAATAATATTTTGTCTATTTTGCAGCAGTGGCAGATTACACGTATGCACACGGGGAAAAAATAACTGGAATTGGCATGAATCACGATCCTATTATCGCCATTGCTACCGCAGCTGGGCGCGGTGGTATAGGTATCATTCGGCTGTCTGGTAAAAACTTAGATTGTGTTCGCGAAGCCATTTGTGCGGTTGAATTAAAGCCACGTTATGCCACCTATGTGGCTTTTCTGGATGAGCATGGTCAAACCCTAGATAAAGGAATTGCGCTGTTTTTCCCGGCGCCTCATTCTTATACTGGTGAGCAAGTATTAGAGTTGCATGCACACGGTGGTCCGGTGATTTTGCAAATATTACTGAAGCGCTGTCTAGCGCTTGGCCGTCAGATTAATTTACGCTTGGCTGCGCCGGGAGAGTTTACCCAGCGTGCATATTTGAATGACAAATTAGATTTAGCGCAAGCAGAAGCTGTTGCCGACTTAATCGAAGCGAGTACCGAAAAAGCGGCACGATGTGCAGCGCGTTCGTTAGAGGGTTGTTTTTCAAAAGAAATAGAAAAATTAGTGGCTCAACTGATTCAATTACGGACACTAGTTGAAGCCACCCTAGATTTTCCGACGGAAGAGCTTGATTTTTTAGATCAAGCCAATGCACAGGGACAATTGCAGCATGTACTTGGGCAAGTACAAACCATTTTGCAACAGGCCAAGCAAGGGGCTATTCTGCGTGAAGGTTTGACAATAGTGCTGGCAGGCAAGCCAAATGTCGGTAAATCATCTTTACTCAATGCACTTGTTGGTAAAGACATTGCGATTGTTACGCCGATTGCGGGTACGACCCGCGACCAATTACAGCAAACAATTCACATAGAAGGCATTCCATTACATATTATCGATACCGCTGGGCTCAGAGAGACCGATGACGCAGTCGAGCGTATAGGTGTAGCACGTAGTTGGCAGACCATCGCCAATGCGGATGTGATTTTGCACTTATATGATGTCTATGAAGAGCAAACAAATTGTGCGCTTGCCCAAAAAATTGCCGAACATGTTCGCCCGGGTATACCCTTGTTGCGCTTGATTAACAAAATAGATTTAGCCCTCAATGACGCCACACTGCCGACTGCTGAGGCAGAAAATTGCTTGCGCATTTCTGCAAAAACTGGACAGGGAATAGATACCTTGCGCCATCATTTACTCAACATAGCGGGTTGGCAAGCGGCACAAGAGGGTATCTTTTTGGCGCGCGAACGACATTTACAAGCATTACAGCAGGCGAATGCTCATCTTCTGCAAGCACAAAACTTTTTGGCTGTTACCTCATTTGAATTGCTTGCTGAAGAATTACGCTTGGCTCAAGAAAATTTAAGTCACATCACTGGCATATTTACCAGCGATGATTTATTAGGTGAAATTTTTAATCGCTTTTGCATCGGTAAATAGGCCTCCGCATAACTACTCCACGACTGCTAATCTGCGGTTTCATAGCACAGCACGAGCCGATCAGTGCTCATACTTGGGCTGGGCCCCACGAAGAGACCATTGCACTACGGTCACGAGCGGATTTACCAATCGCGTCGCTTACCTCGCTGTATAGCTATGCTGCATGCAACCTCTTCTTTGCTATCAGGACTTACGTAAAATTGCCACAGCGGCGTTATGCCTCGTTATCGTACGTTTGTATTGTCTTCGTCGGCATGCCTTACTGGAACAATTTTGCGTAAGTCCTAGCTCTGCGTCTTGTCTTAGTTGCGCTCGTGACGATTGTGCAAGAGTCTTCAGGTAGCCCTTCAGCTATCGCCGATTGATAAAACCCGAGGTTTTCCCAGTACAACCGGGTAAAAAACCGCTAATAAAACCATTATTGTTTACTAGATAGACAAAGTTATTTCAAATTTCGCTACACGCTAGAGCCGGTGTTTGTCATGAGCTTACTCTCAAAAAACGATTCTAGCGTCTTGATATAGCTGATTTTTACACGACCGTTCCGTGCTTAGCGAAAACCCTGTCAGGATTATTCATAATTATCAAAATTCATATTATCCACATAATTGATCACGCAGAGGACAAACATGCAGTGCGATCAATGAAGGCGGTGGTATGGACAATAGTAGTCTCAGCAGCACCCACAAAGAGATTCTGAGTGAACCGGCGGAAAACACCTGCGCACGTGTCGCCGGATTTATGCACTGGGTTCCTGAGCTATTTTGGCTGCGTCTTACTATTTGGTTTACCTTGCTATGTTTTTTGGGTCAGCCGGTTGTCACATTAGCCAATATT
Source organism: Burkholderiaceae bacterium (assembly GCA_044355755.1). GTDB lineage: Bacteria > Pseudomonadota > Gammaproteobacteria > Burkholderiales > Burkholderiaceae > JADYYQ01. Next base: position 4,708 of record JBIKXM010000058.1, read on the forward strand.
ATTGCCGCACCAACTACTCCATTAACTACGGTGAATACCACAGCACAAGGACGGGAGCTGGTTAACATTAATACACCAAACCAAAATGGCGTGTCATTTAACCAGTATCAACAGTTTGACGTCAATAAAAATGGAGCAGTTTTAAATAACAATAATGGCGGACCCCAAGCCAATCAAAACGTTGCTTTACAACAAGGAAGTTTTGCCAATGGTAATTTTGTCGCTGATCGTGCGGCGGCGAATCCGAATCTTGGGCAAAGACATGCTAAGTTGATACTCAATCAAGTTACTTCGACTAATCCAAGCCAGTTGAATGGCCCGCTCGAAGTTGCAGGACAAAAAGCTGACGTTATCATTGCGAATCCAAATGGAATTACCTGTAATGGTTGCGGTTTTATCAATACAACACGCGGCGTACTGACTACTGGCCAGCTAAACGATAACGGTGGGACTGGTTGGGGTGCCGGTGGCAATAGTCAATTGAGCAATATTGCGGTGGCACAAGGGAAAATAACAGTCGCTTCCGGCGGGTTAGTTGATTACCAGACACCACAGATAGATATCATTGCGCGTGGCATCAGTATTCAAGGGCAAATCGAAGGCCGACAAGGTGGTCGAGCTGGCTTAGGTGATGGTACCGCGGTTGCCGTCAATAAACTCAATTTAATTGCAGGTGAGAATACCGTGCGCTTAACTGGGCCCACCGGTCAGATGGGAATAAACAACATTACCACCACACAGCCATACAGCAATACCAACCCGAATCAAGATCTTGAAATTATCAATACTAGCGCGAACACCGTGACCGACTATATAGATGTCGGACGTTTGGGCGGAATGTATGCGTATTCAATTTTCTTGGCCAGTACGACAAAAGGTGTAGGTGTAAACAGTGCGGGCACAATTTATTCAATTAACGATGTTGAGATTGCGGCAAATGGTCAAGTACATCTAGGTCGCGCTGGAACCAATCCAGATGGAAGTACGGGTTATGGCAGTGTTGAGTCAGGTTACTACACAGACATTAACCGGACTAACACTAATGACCCTCGCGGCAACGGTAGCATTACCATCGTTGGTGCAACAGGAACTACGCAAACCGCTGATGGAAGATATGCAGCGGATGCAGTTGATAATGCCAATGGCACGTTACGTGCCCATGGTGGTGATATTCTTATTCGTGCTGCGAGTTTTGATAATACCGCTGGCACGGTGGCTGCGGTAGGTGGAAATGACCTGACTGGTACGGCAATCGGTGGCGCGATCGATATCATGACGAATGGCCTCGTCATCAATCAGCAGGGTAGCTTACAAGCGAATAGCGATACCTTAACGATCGAAGCCTTAGGGATAGACAACACCCGCGGTGGCATCATCTATACCGCCAGTGATATGTCGTTGAGCGTAGGTACGGCCGGAATTAATAATAGCGCAGTGAATAACAATCCAGCTGGCCTGATTAATGCAGATAGAAAAATTGAACTTAACACAACCGGCACTATACTCAATAGCGGCGGTGGTACGCTTCAAGCAAAACAGAATGTACTGAATGCTACTGCGAACAATATTGACAATACCAATGGTGGCATTTTCAAATCAGGGACCGATATTCGTTTAACAGCGATGGTTGGTGATATTGATAATCGCCAAGGTGGCTTGATTAATGCCGGTAATGGTAGCAATGGTGGCGGTGGGTATATCCAACTGTATGCCAAGCAAGGTTGGCTGCGCAATAGTAAC